>DATCJI010000376.1:0-2842 GCA_036562835.1 Xanthobacteraceae bacterium
GTTCTACGCACTGATCGATAGATACGGTTATAGGACTTCGCTCTATGGGCATTTCGGAGACGGATGCATCCACGCCTGGATTACATTCGATCTGCGCACCGCCGCAGGCCTGCGCACGTGGCGCGAGTTTCTAGTGCAGGCGGCGGAGCTTGTCGTGAAATACGGCGGCTCGCTCAATGGCGAGCACGGCGACGGGCGCGCCAAATCCGAGTTTCTGCCGATTATGTTCGGCGAAAAGCTGATGCAAGCCTTCCGTGAATTCAAGGCGATCTGGGATCCGCGCGGTCGCATGAATCCGGGAATTATCGTCAATCCGCAGCGCATCGAAGACAATCTGCGCAAAGGGCCTGATTATCGCCCCGCTGCCGTGAACACGCGCTTTTCGTTCACCGGCCAAGGCGCAAGCTACGCGCGCGCCCTCGAGCACTGCATCGGGCTCGGCAAATGCCGCGCAAAAAAAGGTGGCACCATGTGCCCGAGCTATCGGGCCACCGGCGAGGAGCGCCACTGCACGCGCGGCCGATCGCGACTCTTGTTTGAGATGCTCAGAGAAGATTGGATTCGCGACGGATGGAAGAGCGATGAAGTGAAGGAGGCACTGGATCTATGCCTGTCGTGCAAAGGTTGCCTCAGCGACTGTCCGACCCACGTAGATATGGCCACCTACAAGGCCGAATTTCTCTCCCATTATTACAGCGGACGCCTGCGCCCACGCGCTGCATATGTCATGGGCATGATTGGCGAGTGGGCTCCACTCGCGGGTGCCGCGCCGCGGCTTGCAAATTTTCCATTTCGGATCGGGTGGCTCGGCCGCGCGCTCAAGTCCCTCGCCGGCATTGCGCCCGAGCGGGACATCCCCGCATTTGCCCGCCGGAATTTCCGCGCTCAGTTTAGCAAGCGAAACAGTTCGAGTCGCCGCGCCACCCGGGTTTTGCTGTGGCCTGACACGTTCACCAACTATTTCGAGCCGGAGATTGCACTTGCCGCCATCGAGGTGCTCGAACATGCGGGCTGTGACGTGCACATTCCTCAGCACCGGCTGTGCTGCGGACGGCCGCTTTACGATTTTGGCATGGTCCGGCTGGCAAGGCGCAGGTTAATGCAGATCATGGACGCACTGGCGGCGGACATAGAAGCCGGAGTGCCGGTTGTCGGCCTCGAGCCGGCGTGCGTTGCGGTGTTTCGGGACGAGCTGGTCAACCTGTTTCCGCGGGACCAGCGCGCCCGCAAGCTCGCCCAGCAGGTGTTCATGCTGTCGGAATTTCTTGTGCAGCACGCCAAATACCGACCGCCTGCGCTGCGCGCCCGCGCGCTCGTGCACGAACACTGTCATCACAAGGCGGTGCTAGGCACGGCTGACGAAGCCACACTGCTGCAGCAGATGGGGCTCGATTTTCATGTCCTCGACTCGGGCTGCTGCGGGATGGCCGGCTCGTTCGGTTTCGACCGGGATAAATACCAGGTATCCATGCGCATCGGTGAGTCAATCCTGCTCCCCCAAGTGAGAAATGCGCCTGTTGATACTTTGATCCTTGCAGATGGTTACAGCTGTCGCGAGCAAATCAGGCAGGGGACAAACCGGGAGACTCTACATCTCGCGCAGTTGATACAGCTCGCGATCCGGGCGCAGGACGCGGGCGCAGCAGAGGAGAAGGAGCGGGAGAGAGACGCTCGTCCGGTTATCGCATCCATGTAAGATCGGCAGCTCCATCAAGGAAAATACCATGACCAGACCCATGCGCGTTAGCGTCACCGGCGCTGCAGGCCAGATCGGATACGGCCTGCTGTTTCGCATCGCTGCCGGCGATCTCCTGGGTAGCAAGCAGCACATGATCCTGCAGCTCCTGGAAATCCCCGCGGCGCTCGGGGCGCTCAAGGGCGTTGTCATGGAGCTCGACGATTGCGCCTTTCCGCTGCTGGACGGCATCGTGCAGACCGATGATCCGAAGGTCGCCTTCCGGGATGCAGATCTGGCGCTGCTGGTCGGCTCGCGGCCTCGCACCGCTGACATCGAGCGGCGGGACTTGCTGCAGGCCAACGGCGGCATCTTCCGAACACAAGGCAAGGCGCTCAACGAAGTGGCGAGTCGGGACGTGAAAGTATTGGTCGTCGGCAACCCGGCAAATACGAACTGCTACGTCGCCATGAAAAGCGCTCCGGATCTTCCGGCGAAGAATTTCACTTCCATGATGCGGCTCGATCACAATCGCGCGCTGTCGCAACTCGCAGCGCGCGCCGGCAAACCGGTGGGCGAGCTCGATCGCGTGGTGGTCTGGGGCAATCACTCGCCGACCATGTATCCTGATTACCGCTTCGCCACTGCGGGCGGCGAAAGCGTCAGTAAGCTCATCTCGGACGACCAATGGTATAAAGAAGTGTTCATGCCGACGGTGGCACAACGCGGCACCGCCATCATCCGAGCGCGTGGCCTCTCGTCCGCCGCGTCGGCCGCCAATGCGGCAATCGACCATATGCGCGACTGGCTCATGGGTACCGGCGGGAAATGGGTCAGCATGGGCATTCCTTCCGACGGGAGCTACGGGATTCCCAAAAACATAATCTATGGATTTCCGGTCACCTGCTCGGGCGGCGAATACCGCATCGTGCAGGATCTCGAGATCGATGCATCCAGCCGCGAGCGGATGCAGCACTCGTTGAAAGAGCTCGAGGAAGAAGCCGCAGCTGTCACCGATTTGCTGCGCGGGTAAATCCGATCTCCGCATGTTGTAGGGACCGGTTTTGAACCCGCCCTTTCTCGACGTTTACGAGAATAATGTTCGGTTCGCTGGTTCGGGCTGATGATCCCGACGAGATCTCGCGGCGCACTGTCGAAAGAGGCCGG
>DATCJI010000321.1:0-3164 GCA_036562835.1 Xanthobacteraceae bacterium
CTTTTCCTCGCCTTTGCGCCATACGGTGAGCTTCACCGCCGTGCCCGGAGGAATGGCGCCAACCTGCTTGGCGAGATCATGCGCGTCCTTGATGGGCTTGCCATTCATCGCGGTGATCACATCGCCCGCGAGAATGCCCGCCTTCGCGGCCGGGCTTTCGGGCTGCGGCTCGGAAACGAGCGCGCCTTCGCCTGCCTTCATGCCGAGACTCTCGGCGATTTCGGCCGTAACAGGCTGAATCTGCACACCGAGCCATCCGCGCGTAACCGCGCCCTTGTCCTTGAGCTGGGCAACCACCGAACTCACTGTTTCCGCCGGAATGGCGAAGGCGACGCCCAGCGATCCACCCGAAGGCGAGAAGATCGCGGTGTTCACCCCGATGACATTGCCGTCGACGTCGAAGGTCGGACCTCCGGAATTTCCCTTGTTGATGGGTGCATCGATCTGAATAAAATCATCGTAAGGGCCTGCACCGATGTCGCGCCCGCGCGCGGACACGATGCCTGCGGTGACCGTGCCGCCGAGACCGAAAGGATTGCCGACCGCGACAACCCAGTCGCCGACGCGCGGCGACTTCTCGCCGAGCTTCACATAAGGAAAGTCGCTCCGCCCATCGACCTTGATCAACGCAACATCGGAGCGCGCATCCGCGCCGATGACCTTGGCCGTGTAGGTCTTGCCGTCGTCGGTCGTGACCTGAACTTCTTTCGCTTTGTCGACGACGTGATTGTTGGTCACGGCATAGCCGTCGGCGCTGATGAAAAACCCGGAGCCCTGTCCGGTAATGGAACGATGCGGCTCACGCTCGCGGCCGGGAGCCTTTTCACCGAAGGGCATGCCGAAGCGGCGAAGGAATTGATCGATGCCCGAATTCGGCGCGGAGGGCAGCTCGTCCTGCAGGCCCATCATGGTTGCGCCACCGTCCATTTTCACCTGCACGGAGATGACGGCGGGCTTGACCTGCTCCACCAGATACGCGAACCCGGTGGGGCGCTGCGCATTTTCCGCCGCTGCGGCAGGACGCGTGAACGCGAGCGGCGCGGTTTGCGGAAATTTGACGTAACCGACTGCTGCTGTCGCAAGGCCGAGGTTGGCTGCGGTCGCAAGAAGGATCAGGCGGCGCGTCGAAAGCAGCCGGCCGGATAAAGAGCTCATGGTTGACATCTCCATTTCTGATTGCCGGCGCGAATGCGCCGCGTTGTCGCCTAAATGGAGAGCGCACCCTTACTGCGAGGTGGCCGCAGGATTAATCTTCAGCAATAGGTCCCAAGAGGTATGCGCATCAATTTTTGGTCCCAGCAGGGAAATGCAGGAACGCGCAAGCGCGGAACGATTGGCGCCGCGCTTCTCGCAGCGATCGGACTGTTGCCGTGCTCGATCGAGGAGCGCCCGGCGAGCTCAGAAAACAATACTGGGCAACGAGCCTGTCCGGCTCCGTCGATGAGACAATTCTGAGAGGGCTCTACGAAGCGGTCGCCCGGGGCGAGGTCGGCTGGCTCGACATTGATCCCAAGTCCTCCATTCCGCGGCTCGTGCGCGGAATCAATCTGGTCCTCTATTACGTGGGAGGCAATTGCTATATCGGCGACGACTGCGATCGTTTCCCCTCCTCGCAACCAACGGGGGATCGGTGGGGCGATACGGAACGCGCGCTCGATCTCGGCGATCCGGAAACAAGAAAGATCGCCATCGAGGACCTCGTCGCGATCGTGCAGCAGGCAGACAAGCTCGCACCCCCCGATGCAATCGTGGGCGTGCATTTCGACAACGTGCACCGGGTCAAAGCGGAAGAGCTGGCCGTTCTATTCAACGAGTTCCTCGCGGCCATTGCAGTTGCACGAGAGCAGGGCCGGATTGCGAGCACCCGGCGGGTCGGCTATGTGGCAAAAAACAATCCGAAAGAGTTCACTCGGGCGCTCGATCAAAAGCTGCTCCACGCGCCGCCGCTCTACCAGATCAACGAGAACGCGCGATTAAATCAGAGGAACTCTCGATTCCGACTCGCGCATGGCGCAAGAGATCGGGCGCCGCTGCAATATCCCCGTGTTCCTGAAAACTTTCGGCTCGGACATTGCCTACACGATCGACGACAACGGCGATAAGACCGACGTTGTCGTGTCGCGCGAAATGGCAAAAGACATGGCGCAGATGCAGTACATTTCCGGCGTGGCATGGTCGGTCAAGGAGGCCAACTACCATCCGACCCTGTTCGCGCAAGGATCACCCCTCCGCGAGGTGCTGTTCGGCTTGCCTTGCGGCGAATGAAGCGCTTGCGGCTGCTCACTTCCCGCGCGGCAACAGGCCGAACCACTTGCGCATGCGCGCATGGTCCTTTGCGGTTCTCGCCAGGAAATCGGCGCGACAGGATTTGCGGCAGAAGCGCAGCCCCCAATGCTCGTAGCTGATCAGCCCCAACTTTCCCCCGCAGTTCGCACAGTGGTTCTCCACCTTCATCGCGGCACCCAATCGAAATGTGCCGCGAAATCCTCACAGCGGGCGCGCGGCTATTGAGCTTCACCAAGCGGTGTTGCCTTGCAGATGGGGCAGGACGGATTGCGACGGGATTTCCGCCGGATTAATTCTTTGCAATCATTTGCGGCCCCCGCTCCTGTCCGGCTGCCGGGGATGGCAAGGCCTAGCTCCGAGAGTCAGCGCCGGATTACGAGCGCGACCCCCGAAATGAGAAGAAGAACGAGAACGCCTTTGCGGAAAGAAGTCTCATCGAGTTTGCCGTACATCTTCCATCCCGACCACGTTCCGATCGCGAGTGCCGGCAGTCCGAGCGCGAACAGCTTGAGGGTGTCAGCCGTAATGATGCCGGATCCGCCGAGTGCGATAAGCGTGATCAGGAAAGTCGCAACGCCGGTGGGCTGAAACGCGGCGCGCTGCTCGTCGCGCGGCCATCCACGCATATTCGCCCAGATGACAATCAAGATGCCGGCGAGCCCGGTCGATCCACCAACCACGCCGTTCAAGAACCCCACGCCGGCATCTGCTGCTTGTCCCCCGCCCTTCACGTCCGGCAGCTTCGGTCTCGCGAGATTATAGAGACTGAACAGAATCAAAAGCGCGCCGATCGCCATGCGAAGCCAGCCCGGCGGCACCCAACGGAGGACAAGAATGCCCAAGGGAACCCCGACGGCGCTGCCCACTATTAACGGGAT
>DATCJI010000493.1:0-2688 GCA_036562835.1 Xanthobacteraceae bacterium
CTCCGGCCCTATGGAGCAAAGAGGACAAGCGTGACGGTCCATGAGGCGCCCCATCAGCGGAATCGCTGAGCCCCCGCAACAAACGACGATTCCAAGGCATATGATCGTCGCTGAGCAACTGGTTCTTACACAGGGAGCGGCTCTGTGTGTAGTGGCCTTGATTGGATCAAAATACTCTGCCACCGCGACCATTATTGTTATCCAGCGGCTGCGGTACTCCGAGCTGCCGGATGAAACGCGATGGCGAGCTAATGACAGCTTTATGTGTCCATCGGGCAATACTTTCCATAGCAATGTTTTACCTATAATTCTTTCTATAGAAGGAAACTATTATGCCGCCCCCCAGGCCCAAGCCCCGTCCGTCGCCGTCCCAGGCGGCCGTGATCACCAAGGCCGCGCTGCGCGCGGCGGAGCAGCTGGGAATGACCAGCAAATCGCTCGCCGCCGTGCTCGGCGTCTCGGAAGCCACGGTCTCCAGAATGCGCAGCGGCGACTACTCGCTGCAGCGCGGACAAAAAGCTTTCGAGCTCGCGGTGCTGTTCGTGCGCTTCTGGCGCTCGCTCGACGCCATTGTCGGCGGCGATGCGGCGGTCGCCAGAGCCTGGCTCAGGAACAGAAACACGGCGCTCGATGCCGAGCCCATCGCGCTCATCCAGACGGTCGCCGGGCTGATGAATGCCATCCATTACCTCGACGCGCGCCGCGCTGTCGGTTAACGCGGGATGACTGCGCCATCCCGCGCCGATGATTCGGCGGAGCATGATCTTTTCCGAAAACCGGTTCCCACCCAGCAACAAGTGCGGGGCAGGCTTTTTCGGGATCATGCGCTTGACGCCCGGCCCCTCTCCGGCACCTGCTGGCGCGTCGTCGAGGCGCAGCATCACGTCTCGACGCTAAAGCTCGTCGACACCGTGGAAGAGCAGCGCCTCCTCGAAGCTCTGATCGAGGACACGAAGCCGCGCGTACCACCGGAGTGCCTGCACCTTCACTACCTGCTGTACACGCCATTCCGCTATGGCGCCGTCTACCCCACCGGCTCGCGGTTTCGACGCGCGGGAATGACGCAAGGCGTCTTCTATGGCGCGGAAAAACCCGAAACAGCCGTTGCGGAAATGGCTTTTCACCGCCTGCTGTTCTTTGCGGAATCGCCAGGGACGCCGTGGCCAGGCAATGCCGCCGAATACACGGCCTTTGCCGCAGACTACCGCACCCGCAAAGCCATCGATCTCACGCGCGGGCGCCTCGCGGCGCGCCACAAAGCCTGGTCACATCCGACGGACTACAGCGCATGCCACGCGCTTGCCGATCAGGCGCGCATCGCCGGCGTCCAGGTTATCCGCTATCGCTCCGTGCGAGACCCGAAGCAGGGCATGAACCTCGCGCTCCTCAGCTGCCGCGTGTTCACACGGCCGGAGCCCGTGCGCCTGCAGACGTGGCGCATGCATCTGCGCGCACGCGGCGTTGTGGCGATCTGCGAGGCGCCGAATTTGATCGCGCCGCCTTTGCAGCCGACCCGCGCATCGCCGCCCTGCGCTGGACGCGCTAGCGGGCCAGCATAGGTGGTTGAGTATACGCCCGATCCGGGCTACGCCTTCTGCGATCACCCGTGGCCGAACCTGAACCCAGAACGCCGTCCCCCATCCTCGCCGGGCTTAAAGGCTACTGCCCGCGCTGCGGCAAGGGCAAGCTGTTCGCCGGCTTTCTGAAACTCGCACCGCAGTGCAGCCGGTGCGGACTCGATTTCTCCTTCGCCGATGCGGCGGACGCGCCCGCGTTCTTCACAATGTTCATCTCGGGCTTCATCGTCGCGGGCTCAGCCCTCGTCGTCGAGATGCTCTATTCGCCGCCCTACTGGGTGCACGCGGTGCTCTGGGGACCGCTCATCCTCATCACCGGGCTCGCCCCCCTGCGCCCGCTCAAGGGACTCATGATCGCGCTCCAGTATCACCACAGGGCAGGCGAGGGGCATCTCACGCGGTGAGAAAGGGCACGTGATTTCTGCGCGCCTGCGCACCGGCCTTGCCGTGCCCACGGTGTTCGCGCTGTGCGCGTTCCTGAACTTTGTCGCGCTCGGCACTTGGCAGCTGCAGCGCCGCATCTGGAAGCTTGAGCTGATCGATACCATGGAGCAGCGCCTTTCCGCCGCTCCCGTGCCGCTCCCGCCCGAAGCGACATGGCGCGGCCTTGCGCAAAGCGCGCACGAGTTCGAGCGCGTGAGCTTTTCGGCAAAATTCACGCCCAACACCTACGCGCGCGTCTACGGCATCGGCTCGGCATTGCGCAGCGACCTCTCCGGGCCGGGCTACTGGATCTTCACGCCGGCGCGGCTTCCCGGCGGCGGCACCGTGGTGGTCGACCGCGGCTTTGTGCCGGAAACGCAAGCGGCCAGCATCACGCAGCCGCCCGACGCGTTCATTGCAATGACCGGCGTGCTGCGCTGGCCCCAACCGCGCAGCTTGTTTTCGCCAGCCGAGCCCACGCACAACATCTGGTTCGCGCGCGACCAGCTCGCGATCGCGGCGGCCAAGGGCTGGGGCGAGGTCGCGCCGTTCTACGTCGATCTCGAATCGCCGATCACGGAGGGCCTGCCTGCGCCCACTCCGCTGCATCCGAATCTGCGCAACGACCACCTGCAATACGCCTTCACCTGGTTCGGTCTCGCCGCCGCCGTCCTCGTCATGTTTGTGT
>DATCJI010000514.1:0-6635 GCA_036562835.1 Xanthobacteraceae bacterium
CTTGATTATGTCTGTTGCGGACATGACCGCGAGCGTCCAACAAGTCCCGGTCGAACATAGGAGGCCGGCAGCTTACTGGGTGCGTATCCTTCGCCCGTGGCTCGGCCTGGTTTTGCCGATCGGACTCGCGGCGGCGTGGGAGCTTGCCGTCCGGGCCGGGCTTTCGGACGGTCGGCTCGTGCCGCCGCCCTCGCGCATCTTTCAGGAGTTTGAGGAGCTCGCGCGCAGCGGCGAATTGGTCCGTCACTTGGTCGCAACCCTGCTGCGCGTCGTGGCGGGCTTCGGAGTTGGCACTCTGGCCGGCACTGTGCTGGGCGCGCTCGCCGGGTACTCGTCATTGACGCGCCGGCTCATCGATCCGACCTTGCAGGGCCTGCGCGCCGTGCCTTCGATCGCCTGGATCCCTTTGTTCATTCTCTGGCTCGGCATATTCGAGACCTCGAAGGTCGCGCTCATCGCCGTCGGCGTGTTTTTCCCGGTCTATCTCGGAGTGATGGCCGCCATCCTTTCCGTCGACCGCAAGATCGTCGAAGTGGGACGCGTTTTTCGCCTTTCAGGTCCGGCCATGATCCGGCGAATCCTTTTGCCCGCGGTGCTCCCCGCGTACGTGGTGTCGCTGCGCACGGGGCTCGGGCTTGGCTGGATGTTCGTAATCGCGGCGGAATTCATGGGCGCTTCGGAGGGGCTCGGTTATCTGCTGATTGACGGGCAGCAGCTCGGCAAGCCAACCGAGATCGTCGCTGCGCTTCTCGCGTTCGCCATCCTGGGCAAGACCACGGACTGGTTGATCGCGCTTGTTGCGGCGCCCTTCCTGCGCTGGGAAGATCGTTTCGCGCGCCTCTGAGGAACGGCATGCTCGTCCTCGATCGTGTCGGCAAAATCTACCCCAATGGCGTGCGCGCGCTGGACGGCGTCTCGCTCGAAGTATCGCAGGGCGAGATCCTGGTGGTCATTGGCGGGTCAGGCAGCGGGAAATCCACCATGCTGCGCGCGATCTGCGGGCTCGATCCGCCCACGCAGGGCAGGGTGCTCCTCGACGACATGGGAATCACGAGTCCGCATGAAGAGATCGGGATCGTGTTTCAGGAGCCGCGGCTGCTGCCTTGGTTGCGGGTCGCCGATAATGTCGGCTTCGGTCTTGAGGATCGCCCCAAACACGAACGCCGCGCGCGTGTGGCGGGCGCGCTCGAACGCGTGGCGTTGAGCGACAAGGCGCAAATGTGGCCGCGCGAGCTTTCCGGTGGCCAGGCGCAGCGCGTTGCAATTGCCCGCGCGCTGGTGCCGCGGCCGGAGGTGCTCCTTCTCGATGAGCCGTTCTCCGCGCTCGACGCGTTCACCCGCGCCGATCTGCAGGATCACCTGCTCGATTTGTGGGCCGATGCCAAGCCAACGCTCGTGATGGTGACGCACGATGTGGACGAGGCGATCGTGCTTGCCGATCGGATCGTCGTCTTGCGCCCGCATCCCGGGCGCGTGTACGAGCAGATAGGCTGCGATCTGCCGCGCCCGCGCGATCGCCAATCGGCCGCTTTCGATTTCGCCAAGCGCCGGGTGCTCTCGGCGCTTGATCGCTCGCTCGAACGGACAATCGTTACCGATGACGCGGAAACGCGCGCGGCGGCAGGCAGCGGGATGTGGTGGTAAGCCCAGAGGACAGATGTCAGATATCAGATATCAGATGCTACTCCTTCTTTCTGATCTCTGACATCTGATATCTGATATCTGACTGGAGGAACGTATGGATGCAAGCGCGTTGCGCGCCATGCAGGCCCCGCTCAAGGAGCGTTACAAGAATGAGCCCAAGGCGGCCTTCATCACCCTGAAGGCGAAAGGCACTCTCGACAGCGCCTCGATCGCCTGCAAGGTGGAAACCGGGCGGGCGCTTGCGGCAGCCGGTCTGCATCCGGCAACCGGCGGCTCGGGTCTCGAACTGTGCTCGGGCGATATGCTGCTCGAGGCGCTCGTCGCTTGCGCCGGCGTGACGCTCAAGGCGGTTGCGACCGCGCTCGACATTCCGCTACGCTCCGGCCGGGTCGTTGCGGAAGGAGATCTCGATTTCCGCGGCACATTGGGCGTTGCGAAAGATGCGCCGGTCGGATTTGCGCAGATCAGGTTGCGCTTCGAGGTCGAAACCGAGGCCGCGCAGGACAAGCTCGATCAATTGCTCAAGCTCACAGAGCGCTATTGCGTGGTCTATCAGACGCTGAAAGCCGGCCCGCCGATCGAGGTGAAATTGAATCGAACCGCCGCTTCGTAGGGTGCGCAAAGGCGTGCTCTTGCACGCCGTGCGCACGCGTGGGCACGGCGCGCCTGCACGATTTTGCCGCAGCTTGAAAAGTGGTGTTGCGCGCCTTCGCCCACCCTACGACTTTGTTTGTATCATGGCCTTGAGCGTGTAAAGCGCTTCGAGTGCATCCCGCGGCGACATTTCGTCGGGATGAAGGGCCGCAATAGCGGCCAGCAAGGCATCGGTCGGATCTGAACTGTTTGTTGCGGATTTCGGGGCTGCTGCAAACAGCGGCAGGTCCGCAAGGCTTGCGGGGGAGGCGCGCTCGTCCGCTTCCAGCATGGCCAGCACGGCTTGTGCGCGCTCAATCACCGCAGGAGGAAGTCCAGCGAGCTTCGCTACCTGAATTCCATAGCTGCGATCCGCCGCACCCGGCACAACCTCGTGCAGAAAAATCACCTCGCCTTGCCATTCTTTCACGCGCACTGTGGCGTTGAACAGGCGCGGCAAACTGCCGGCGAGCGCCGTGAGCTCGTGAAAGTGTGTGGCGAACAGCCCGCGACAACGGTTCTTCTCGTGCAGATGCTCGATCGTCGCCCAGGCAAGCGACAGGCCGTCGAACGTCGCGGTGCCGCGGCCGATCTCGTCCAGAATGACGAGCGCGCGCGGGCCGGCCTGGTTCAGGATAGCGGCAGTCTCGACCATCTCCACCATGAAGGTCGAGCGGCCGCGCGCAATGTCATCCGCGGCGCCCACACGCGAGAACAGCCGGTCGACCGCCCCGATCCTTGCACGCCGGGCCGGCACGAAGCTTCCCATCTGTGCCAGGATGGCCATCAGCGCATTGGCCCGCAGATAGGTCGATTTGCCCGCCATGTTCGGTCCGGTGAGGAGGCAAATGCGCCCTTGGTCAAAATCAGGGGGAGGGGAGAGGTCGCAATCATTCGCCACGTATGCGCCGCTCGCGAGTGTCTGCTCCACAACCGGATGGCGGCCTCCCTCGATGATGAAATCGAGCGAGCTGTCGACTTCCGGGCGCACGTAGCGCCGCTCGACCGCGAGATCCGCCAATGCGCTCTCAACGTCGAGGATGGCCAGCGCCTCGGCTGCTTCAGTAATCGCCCCCGCAGCCGCCGCAACAAGCGACGTGAGCTCGTCGAAGGTGGCGAGCTCGATACCGAGCGCGCGCTCGCCGGCGCTGGCGATCTTTGCTTCCAGTTCGCCCAGCTCGGTGGTCGTGAAGCGCACCTGGCCTGCGAGGGTCTGCCGATGAATGAAGGCGGCGTTCAAAGGTGGGGCGAGGAGTCTCTCTCCGTTCTGGGCGCTGACCTCGACGAAATACCCGAGCACGTTGTTGTGCTTGATCTTCAGAGCCCGCACCGCGGTCTCTTCCGCGTAGCGCGCCTGCAGCGAGGCGATCACCCGGCGGGACGCATCACGCAACGCACGCGCCTCGTCGAGCGCCGCGTCATAGCCTGCGCGCACGAAGCCGCCGTCGCGCTTGAGATGCGGCAGCTCGGAGGCCAGGGCTGCGCCGAGCTTGCTCGCAAGCCCCGCATCGGGGTTGCGCAATCCTTTTGCCGCGTCCGCAAGCTCTTGCGGAAGAGCGAATTTTTGCAGCGAGCTCTCAAGCGCGGAGGCTG
This sequence comes from Xanthobacteraceae bacterium, assembly GCA_036562835.1. Lineage (GTDB taxonomy): Bacteria > Pseudomonadota > Alphaproteobacteria > Rhizobiales > Xanthobacteraceae > VAZQ01. The sequence goes on from DATCJI010000514.1 coordinate 3,871, forward strand.
CGGTGATGCCGTCGCGGATAGCCGCAAGGTCGCGCGGGCCGCCGCGGCCGATCACAAGCCGCGAGAGCGCGCGCGCGAGATCGGGCGCGGCCTTGAGCGCTTTACGCACCTCGATGCGGGCCTGCTCCTCGCGCACGAAAAACGCGACCGCCTCGTGACGCTGTGTGATCGCGTGCGAATCGGTGAGCGGGGTTGCGAGCCGCTGCGCCAGGAGCCGCGCACCCGCCGCGGTCACGGTGCGATCGATGGCATCAAGCAGCGATCCGCGCCGCTCACCCGAGAGTGTGCGCACGAGCTCGAGATTGCTGCGCGTTGCCTGATCAATGAGCAGCGCTGCGCCCTTGACTTCGCGCAGCGGTGGCGACAAGGCCGGGCGTTCGCCTCGCTGTGTGCGCTCCACATAGGTCACGACTGCCGCCGCAGCGATGAGCTCGACGCGCGAGAGCGCACCGAAACCTTCTATAGTGGGGAGGCCGAAGTACTGCGCCAGCCGCCGTTCTGCGCTCGTTCCGTCAAACACCTCGCGGGGGAGGGGAGTAACGGCCGCGAGCGTGCGCAGATAGGGCGCAAGCGCCGGGTCGGAGAAGAGCGCATCGGAGACGATGATCTCGCGCGGCTCGATGCGGGCGATCTCGCCCGCAAGCTGCGCGCGCTCACATTCCAGCACGCGAAACTCGCCCGTCGAGATATCGATTGCGGCAATAGCGAAGCGGCTCTCTTCAGAAGCGGAGCCGCGTGCGCAGGCAAGTGCGGCGAGATAATTGTTGCGCCGCGGATCGAGAAGCGTGTCCTCGGTCAGCGTGCCCGGCGTGACAAGGCGCACCACATCACGGCGCACGTCGCTCTTGTTGCCGCGCCGGCGCGCTTCGGCGGGGTCTTCGAGCTGCTCGCAGACCGCAACCCGATGACCCACCAGGATCAGACGCTGCAGATACTCATCCGCGCGATGTACCGGCACCCCGCACATCGGGATGTCGCGCCCGAGATGCTTGCCGCGCTTGGTCAGCACGATGCCGAGCGCACGCGCGGCAATCTCCGCATCCTCGAAGAAGAGCTCGTAAAAATCGCCCATGCGATAGAAGAGCAGGCAGTCCGGATGCGCTGCCTTGAGCTCGAGGTACTGCTCCATGACCGGCGTGGCGCGCGCGACGGCCTCAGCCGGTGCAGGCGACTCGCGTTCGTCCGAGCTCAGAGATTGGGGAACATCCATAGCGGCGCGACGCTACCAGAGGTCAGGCGCGCTTGCATGATGTGCACGGAAATGACCCACAGCACAGTCGTCATGCGCGGGCTTGACCCCCGCATCCACGCCTTTCTTGGCAAAAAGTCGTGGATGGCCGTGACAAGCACGGCCATGACGTGGAGAGCGCATTAAGAGCCGTGCCGCTGCGCCAAAAGGCCGTCGAATTCGAGCACCGCGTGCAGCAGCACCTGCGCGCCGCGCGCGCATTGCTCTTGCGAGCTGAACTCCGCCTCGTTGTGGCTGATGCCGTCACGGCAGGGCACGAAGATCATGGAAGTGGGCGCAACGCGCGCGACGTAAGCGGAGTCATGCTGCGCGCCCGAGACGATCTCGCGCATGGAATAGCCGCATCTTGCAGCGGCACGCCGCACGCACTCAACGCAGTCAGGGGCGAAGACGACGGGTGGCTGCGTCCATATTTTGCTGAGATCGGCTGAAAGCCCGAGCGCGCTTCCAATATCAGCAACTGTCGCATTGAGCTTGTGCTCCATGGCATCGAGCACATCGTCGCGCGGGTGGCGCATATCGATGGTGAAGAAGGTTTCGCCCGGAATGACGTTGCGGGAATTAGGCTTCACTTCGAGAAGACCGACTGTAGCGACCGCGAGCGGCGGATGCGCATGTGCGATCGCATCCACCGCTTCGATCACGCGCGCTGCGCCGATGAGCGCATTCCTGCGCCCCTGCATGGGCGTGGATCCGGTATGGGCTTCGGCTCCGGTCAGCGTGCATTCGAACCAGCGCGTGCCCTGCACGCCCGTGACGACGCCGATGTCCTTGCCCTCGCGTTCGAGCACCGGCCCCTGCTCGATGTGCACTTCGAAATGCGCGGAGAATTTGTGCGCCCCGCATGGCTCGTTCCCGCGATACCCGATTTTTTCGAGCGCCTCGCCGAAGCGAACGCCGCTGCGGTCTTCCCGCGCAAGCGCCCAGTCGCGCTCGAACACTCGCGCGAAAACGCCCGAGGCGGTGAGCGCGGGTGCAAAGCGCGAGCCTTCCTCGTTCGTCCAGTTCACCAGCTCGATGGGTGCGAACGTCTCGTATCCAGCCGCATGCAACGTCTGCAGCACTTCGAGTGCGGCGAGCACGCCAAGCGCGCCGTCGAATTTTCCGCCCGTCGGCTGGCTATCGAGATGGCTGCCGATTGCAATCGGCGGCACGTCGTTCCGCTGCCCGCGCCGCCGCGCGTACATCACGCCCATGTCGTCGATGCTCATGGCGCAGCCGAGCGCGGCGGTTTGTTTGGCGAGCCAATCGCGAGCTTGTCGATCCTCTTCCGTCAGCGTCAGGCGGCAGACACCACCCTTCGCGGTACCGCCCATGGTCGCTGCCTGCATCAGATTGTCCCAGAGCCGCTCGCCGCTGACGCGCAGATTGTGCGAGGAATTTTCAGGCGCAGCCATTTTCGTTTGCTCAGCTTGCGGTCATGGACAATCCGGGGTCATTGAAGCTTCGGCACGCGCCGGTGATGATCCGTCACTTTCTGGAATGCCGCCCCGAGCCCGATGACTGTTTCATCAGC
>DATCJI010000082.1:0-9614 GCA_036562835.1 Xanthobacteraceae bacterium
GACATCATCTCGGTCAACTGCCCGCACACGCCGGCGACGTACCACTTGCTGTCGGCGCGCCGGCTCAAGCTCATTCGGCCGGAGGCCTATATCGTCAACACCGCGCGCGGGGAGGTGATCGATGAGAACGCGCTCGCGCGACTCATTGCCGCGGAGGAGATTGCGGGCGCCGGGCTCGATGTCTTCGAGCACGAGCCGGCCGTCAATCCTCGCCTCGTGAAACTTGCGCGTACCGGCAAGGTGGTGCTGCTGCCGCACATGGGTTCCGCCACCCTTGAAGGCCGTGTCGACATGGGCGAGAAGGTCATCATCAATATCAGGACCTTCCTCGACGGCCATCGCCCTCCAGACCGGGTCCTCCCCTCGATGCTGTGAATCGTGCTCGTCATTGCCGGGCTTGACCCGGCAATCCATCTTTTTGAAAGAAAAATGGACCCGCGGGTCAAGCCCGCGGGTGACGATGAGTAGGCTCTGTATTCGCCACAATTGTTTGTATGATGGTTTCATCTACGGAGAATGATTCCATGCGCGCCCTCTGTCTTGCTGGCCTGCTCGCCGTTGTCGCTGCTGCCCCGGCCAGCGCCGCCGTGCTCGCGCCTAACGAAATTCAAGCCACCTTCTTCAACGGCCAGCCCTTCACCGCCTCGACCGGGAGTACAAAGTACAAAATGGTTTTTTCCGCTGATGGCAAAATCACGAGGGAGCCAATCGGAAAGGCGGGCGCGAAAAATGAAGGAACATGGAAGCTGAGCAAAGAAGGTTTCTGCAGCACTTGGAAGGGGTCCAAGGCTAACTGTTACCGAGTGGAAACAGCCGGCGACAACAAATGGTCCGTGATGAAAGGGCCGAGCGTTGCCGCAACGTGGACGAAATAAAAGCCCCGCCCCGTGTCAAGCGTGAGCTGATAGATCGTGGATGGTGGGGTGCTCGCCCGAGAGCGGGTTCGCGGGGTCCCATGAATAATTGAGCGTCTCGAAGCGCAGCGAGCGCGCGTCGAGCATCAGCAAACGACCGACAAGCCCCTCTCCGAATCCGACGAGTTCCCGAATAATTTCGAGCGCCATCAGCGAGCCCAGAACACCCGTGAGCGCGCCGAGAATACCGGCCTCGGCGCAGGCCGGGACCGCCCCGGGGGGCGGCGGCTCGGGGAACAGACAGCGGTAGGTTGGATAAGGGCGCCCATCGGAGTCCCGCTCGTGCGCGCGCAGCGTGGTCAGCGTCCCATCGAAAGTGCCGACCGCGGCAGTGACGAGCGGTTTTTTGGCGAAGAAGCACGCATCGGACACAAGGTATCGGGTGGCGAAATTGTCCGAGCCGTCGGCGATGATGTCGTAATCGGAAAGAAGCGCAAGCGCGTTTGCTCCCACCAGCCGCGTTGCATGCAGCTCAACCGCAACGTGCGGGTTCAGGCGCCGAATGACGCCCGCCGCGCTCTCCACCTTGGGTGCGCCGATATCGGGAGTCCCGTGAATCACCTGCCGCTGCAGGTTCGAGAGTGCGACGCAGTCGTCGTCGACAATGCCCAGGGTGCCGACACCGGCGGCGGCAAGATAAAGGAGCACCGGCGCGCCGAGCCCGCCGGCACCGATCACCAAAACGCGCGCGCGCTTGAGCGCAGCCTGGCCGGGCCCGCCGACCTCGTGCAGCACGATGTGACGCGCATAGCGCTCAAGCTCCTCGGCACTCAACGTGGGTGAATTCAACATTTGCAGCGACCCGTTGCCTCACCAATGTCGGCCCGGAGCCGTGATATTTCAATTGCCCGAACAGGGACGAGAGTTAGAGTGAGCAGGAAAGCCGGAACTTGTTGCATGTGGCGTATGTTTTATTTTGTTTTCGCAAGCTTCGCATGCCTTGCAGTCGCAGGCCACAGCGAAGCGAGGCCGGTCCGCACACCGCCTGCCGCGGGCAAGAACGCCGCCATCCCTGACAGCGATCGCGTGGCGATCGAATTCGATCTCGCCTGGACCGGCGATTACACCGCGCTGATCACAGGAACGGCGGAAGACAACGAGAAGGTCACAGCGGCCATCAAATCGTTTCAGAAAAATCGCAGGTTAAAGGAAACGGGCGTGCTCACTCCCCAGGAACGGGCATTGCTCGCGGGCGCCGCCAAGGCGAAGCAGGCGCAGGTCGGCTGGACCATTGTGGACGACGCAAGCACGGGCGCGCGACTCGGAATTCCTGCGAAACACACACCCAATCAGGCGCCGGGCAAGACCGGGACGCGCTGGTCTTCCGCCCAGGGGCAAATTGTCATCGAGACATTCAAGGTAAGAGAGCCGGGCACCACGCTCGCAAACGTCTATGACCAGCAGCGCAAGGAGCCCGGCACGCGCAGGTTGGAAAACAATGTGCTGCGCCCCGACTTCTTCGTGCTTTCCGGAATGCAAGGGCTGAAGCGCTTCTATGTCCGCGGCGATTTCAAGGACGGTGAAGTGCGCGGAGTGACGATCCTGTACGACCAGGCGACCGAGAACATCATGGACCCGGTCGCGGTCGTGATCGCAAGCGCATTCAGCGCCTTTTCCGGCACCGGCCTCCTTGCGCAGATTGCCCCTTCGCCGCGCCGCAAAGTGGAATATGGCACCGGTATTGTGGCGAGTGCCGCGGGTGATGTCGTTACCGATGGCAGCCTTTTCGACGGCTGCAACACTATTGTTGTGAACGGCTATGGTGATGCGGCTCGCGTGGCGGAGGAGCCGGGTGCCGGAATTGTGTTGCTGCGAGTGTATGGCGGCGTGGCACTCGCGCCGGCCGCTTTCGCAGGTGATGCGCGCACCGAGACGGAGTTGACGCTCTTTGGCATTGCCGACCCGCAGAGCCAGGCAGGGGGCGCCACGATCTCTGCCGCCACTGCAAAGCTCAACGGCGACGTGCTCGAACCGGCGCCGCCGCCCGGTTTCGCGGGAGCCGCCGCAGTCGATGCACACGGGCAGCTGGCCGGAATGGTCAGCTTGAAAACGCCTGCAGTTGCGAGCACGGCGGCAGCGGGGCCGCTGCAAGGAAAGCTCGTGGTGGCAAGCGCGATCCGCACTTTTCTCGACGCGCGGGGCCTGCCCACGCCGGCTGCTGCGGCAAACGCGAAGGATGCGCTGGTGCGTGTGATCTGCGCGCGCAGATGAATGTGGGAGCGCGGCCCATTTCAGATCGCCCCCTCCACCACCCTCGCTCGCTACGCTCGCTCGGGCGGTTCCCCTCCCCCGCTCCGCGCTTCGCAGGGGAGGACAAGCGCGCTCTTGCGACAGGACGCGCTATCCTCCCCTGCGAGGGGCGTTAGCCCCGATGCGGGGGAGGGGGACCGCGCGAAGCGCGGTGGAGGGGGCGTTCTTACACTATGCCGCGCGCGGCTACTCCGCGGCCTGGACCATCGAGTCAGCCTGCTCTTCACGCACGAGGTCCTGGAAGATCTTGCGCGCGCGCCGGATCGCGATGTCCGGCTTCAGAAATACTTCTTGATAGCCCTCGTCCGGATATTCGAACATCGCCTGCTGCTGCTCGAGCGCCCAGCGGTCCTCCTCAGCGACGGGGGGAAACATCTCGGCGATCCGCTTTGCCGCCGACTTCGAAGGATCGCCTTTCGACATGTGCTTCGCCGGGGCGTTCACGATGACCCGCCACACGTGTCGGCGCTCGTCGATCGGGGTATGCGTGTGCACCAGCACATAGCCGCGTTCATCCGCATGCTCGCGCAACGCGCCCGGATATTCGTGCTCGCCGGGCGTGGGGTCGAGCCTGCCGGGAGGCGCGTTGCGCATCACCACGCGGGTGACCGCCGGCGACATCATGCAGTGCGTGTGGTGGCGATCGACCACGTCGTAGTGGAACCAGTCCACCAGGTAGGGCGGTTGCTTATAGTTTGAAGTGCGCCGGATCGTCATCGCGTAGCGATTACCGTCGACTTCTCCCTCCTCAAGCTCGACCGGGATGCGGCTGTTGGCGATGTCGCCGATGTTGCCGTCGTGGAGCGGATAGAAGTGGGTAATGTCGAGAAGGTTCTCGATCAGGAGCAGATAGTTTGCCGGGACTTGTACTGATCCGACCACGACAGTTTCCCAGGTCTCATCGCCGATCTCGGGCAGGCGCGGCGGCCGGCGTGTCTCGGCGCGGGCGGGATCGCCCGGCCAGACCCACACGAGCCCATCCTGCTCGATGACCGGAAATGGCCGCACCTGCGCCTGCGGCGAGATCGGACCGGTTGGGTGCGACGGGATCATCACGCACTTGCCGGTCATGTCATAGCGCAGGCCGTGATAGGCGCACTCCAGCGTGCCGTCCGGCATCAGGCGTCCCTTGGAGAGCGGAAAACGCTTATGCGAACAGCGGTCGTCATAGGCGACCACATCGCCGTCGCGCGTGCGCCACATCACCACCGGGCGCTTGGCAATGACATGCCCGGTCAGCTTCTCTTTCGGGAAATCGGCAGACAGACCTGCGACATACCACGCGTTGCGGATGCATACGTGGGTGGCGAGGGCGCTCTGCGAGGTCGGGGCGGTCATGTTCGTCTCCTTCGATAACCCTGCCGCATTATCAGAGTGATGAGCCCTACAGGTCCAACACGAGCGGCGATTCCTTGGCGCGCGCGCAGCAGATCATAACGTAATTCTTGCGCTCTTTCTCGCTCAGCACCATATCGCGGTGCTCGGGGCTGCCCCCCACATAGCGCGTGATGCAGGTCCCGCAGTAGCCCTCCCGGCAATCGGTATCAATGGAAAAGCCATTGGCGCGCAGGACGTCGACAATGGATTCCGTAGCCGGCACCTCGAAGACCTGCCCCGTGCTTTCGACCTTGATCTGGAAGGGCAAGTTCTCGCGCGCCTCCTGCTCCTCAGGGGCGGTGAAATACTCGAAATGAACGGTATGCGGCGGCCATGCGCCGACGGCATTCTTCACCGCCGTCATGAAGCCGGGCGGACCGCAATAATAAAGATGCGTCCCGGGCTCATAGACGGCGAGCAGGCCCGCAATGTCCAGGCCCCTCGAAGGATCGCCGCCGTCATGATGCACAATCACACGGCCAGCTTCGATATGCGGCCTCAGGCGCTCGAGGAAGGCGGTTCGTTCAGGGGAGCGGGTGCAATAATGCATCCGGTAAGTTGCTCCGCGCGCATCGAGCGCGGCGAGCATCGCCATCATGGGCGTCACGCCGATGCCGCCGGCGAGCAGAAGGTGTGATCTCGCGTCGCGTCCCGCGAGAGGAAAGTGATTGCGCGGATGCGAGATGGTCAGCGTTTCGTCCTGCCTGATGTGCTGCAGGGCGGCCGAGCCCCCGCGTTCCCCCGGCTCGTTGAGCACCGCAATCACGTAGCGGTACCGCTCCGTCGGATTGTTGCAGAGCGAATACTGCCGCAGGAATCCGCCCGGAACGTGCACATCCACGTGCGCCCCCGCCTCGAAAGCCGGCAGCGCCTCGCCTTGCGGATGCACGAGCTCGATCGAGACGATGTCCTCCGCCTCCCGGCGCACCTGCGCAACGCGCGCGTCCAGCGTGAGTTTCAGGGTTTGCGGATCAAGCATGCGCCCATCCGCTCCGGTAAACTATGCGGGAGATTCGCGGTGCTCCCCTCCCCCGCAAGCAGCGCTTTGCGCTGCGAGTGTGGGGAGGGGTTGGGGGTGGGGGCAGTTTCCTCATTCTGTTTTGAAAGCCCACCCCCACCCCTAGCCCCTCCCCACTGGGGCGAGGGGAACGCACCGAGTTTGCGGGTTGGATATTGCCGTACCCCGGCGGTGCGTTGCGGGGGGGATTACATCAAATGTTCTGCTCGGGACCTTTGATGATCTGCACCAGCACCTGCTTGCCGCCCTTGATCATAAAGTGGCCGAAGTGGCGGTTGAGCTGATCGCCGCGCGCATCGAAATCGCAATCGGATCCCGCGCCCACGAAATTGATCTTTGTCCCGGCGCGCACCGCTTTGAGCGCAGCGAGCTCCTCGTCGACCTTGTCGCCCGGAGGATTGCACACCGCGGGAATGTCTTTTGTATAGACGAGCGAATCCACGCTCTTCGCCTTTTCCATGGCGAGCGCGAGCGTGCAGATCTGATCGTGGGTGTTGCCGGCGAAGAGATAAAGCGCGTTCTCGTCCGCTGCCCCCATGAGTTTCTGAAACCGTTTATAATTGGGCGTGCCGAGAGGGGGAGATGGCTGGAAATGCTCGATGCCTTCGGCCACGTCGGGGCCGACGGCTTCGATGAACTTGCCCTCCGCATCCGCCATAATCGAGAGCGCCATGATCTTGCTCTTGAAGCCGCTGCGCACGGCCTCGCGCACGATGGAGACGAAGTCGGTCAGGAGCCCGAGACACATCACCGCTTCCGGCGCCGGACGCGCACCGAAGATGCGCTGCACCTCGGCGCGGTAGGACGGCTGGTCCGGATTGTAGATCACCGTATCGAGGACCTTGGCGCCACCCTCGGCGAAGGTCTTCTTGGCGGGCTCGATCATGGGGAACACGAACGGATTCTGCTGGGCGAGAATCGATACCGTCTTCCAGTTGCGCGACAGCATCGCTTTCGCCATTGCCGGGCCCCAGTCGGTCGCCTTGGCCTGATAGCGCCAGACGAGACCCTTGGTATCGCCGTCGGTGATCGCATTGGCAGCTCCCGATACCATCATGCAGGTGTTCGCACTGATCAGCACCGGCTTGATCGCCATCGCAATCGGGCTGCCCCAGATACCGATCACGGCCACGCATTTGTTGATTTCCAGAAGCTTCTTGGTCGCGGCCAGCCCGGCGGTGGGGCTCGACTCGTCGTCCTCGAAGAACAGCTTGAACTTGCGGCCGCCGAGAATGCCGCCCGCGTCGTTGAACATGCCCGCGGTAAGCTCGGCCGCCTTGCGCATGTCGGGGCCATAGGCGCCCTGCGACCCGGTAAACGGCAACAGCACGCCGATGGGAATGTCGCTCTCCTGCGCGCGCAGAATGCGCGGCGCGGCAAGCGACGCCGCGCCCGTCGCAATGCCTGCGAGCAGCGTGCGGCGCTTCATCGCATGTGCATGGGATGCGGGCTTTGTCATGATTTTTGTTCCTTCACCAATTTATTCAGCCGCGGTTTGCGCTTCTTCCGCGAGCTCGTTCTCGATCATCAGCGCATCGTTGAACCGGTTGAAGAAGCCGCACAGCGCGATGCGCAGTGTGAGCTCAACGATCTGCGCCTCGCTGAAATGCGCGCGCAGGCGCTCGAACATGCGCTCGCGGATGCGCCCGGCATGATTCGTTACTGCGATCGTATATTCGATGACAAGCTTGTCCACTTCGGTCAGTTCCGGATTGCCCTCGATCGCCGGCAGCTTGTCAATGGCCGCGCGGGACAGCCCTTCCACCTCGAGGGGACGCGTGTGGTGTGCCACGCAATATTCGCATTGATTGAGCTTCGACGTCACCACGATGGCGAGCTCGATATAGCGCCACGGCACCTTCTGCTGCTCCTTGAGCTCCAGGAGCAGACCGAGAATGTGATTAGCTGCCGAGGGAACGTGCGCAAATACCGCAGCCTGGTTGCGGAACGGCCCATAGCTCGATGCATAGCGCTCGTAGATGGCCGCGACCGCAGGCGGCAATGCGGAAGAGGGGATTTTGCTTACTCTCGCCATTGCACTCTGATCAAGTGCCTTGCGCCGGAGCGGGCGCAGTGGAAGATGCTTCCTGGCGCTTGAGAACTCGCAGGCGGTATTCGGGCAACATGCCTTGCGGACGGTATATCAGGAACAGGATCAGGCCTAGTCCAATGAGAATGAGGCGAAGCGCCGCAAGCTGCGTGGCGTCGAACACGTAGATCAGGTCCTTGAGAAAGCGCGATCCCTCGACCAGGGTCATGATTGTTACGGCGCCGATAAGCAGCCCCTTGTTGCTGCCGCGGCCGCCTGCGATCACTGCCATGAACGCATAGGCGGTAAGGATTGCGGAGAACTGCGATGGATCGATGTAGGTCATGTAAAATGCGTGCAGCGAGCCGCCAATGCCGATGATCGCGCCGCCGAGTGCGAAGGCGCGCACGCGAAGCCAGACCACGTTCTTGCCCAGCGTCGCCGCAACCACATCATCCTCGCGCACCGCACGCACGGCGCGCCCGAACGGCGAGCGCAGAAGTATTTCCAGGACAGTGTAGAGAATCAGAACGACCGCGAGGCACAAACCGAGAAACCATACTTCATAGTGCTTCTCGGGAAGAACATCCTGGAACGGCCGTGGAATGCCGGGCAGCCCCAGCGAGCCGTTGGTGAGCCACTGCTCGCTCAAGACGATGAGCCGGACAACCTCGCCGAAGCCGAGGGTGAGAATGGCCAAATACTCGTCAGAAAGGCGCAGGGAGATGAGCGCGGTCGCCCCGCAGGCAGCGGCGCAAACGGCCATGGCTGCAAGCGCCGCGACGAGCGAGCCCCAGCCGGCTAGCGCCACCAGCGCGCAGGTATAGGCGCCAAGCGCGACAAAGCCGGCGAGCCCGAAATTGACCATCCCGCACACGCCCCACTGCAGGTTGAGCGCCAGGCCCAGTACCGCCGCGATGCTCACAAGTGTGAGAATGGTTACGAGATAGGCCGCCATTGGAGAACAAGGTTATGGCATGTGAACACAGGGTGCAGCGGACACGATTTGCTCCCCTCCCCCACGAGCAGCGCATTGCGCCGTGGGTGTGGGGAGGGGTTGGGGGTGGGGGCATTTTCTTTGCTTTATTTGTTTGAAATGTACCCCCACCCCTAGCGCCTCCCCACAAGGGGGAGGGGAACACTCCGAGTTGATTGTGCGAGGTGCTCGGGTCATCGCCGCACGCGAAGCGTGCCGAGCAGGCCCTGCGGCCGTGCCAGCAGAAAGAGGGCAATCGCTATGAAGCTGACCACCTGCCGGTAATTGGGTGAAATCACCAGAGTCGATGTCTCCTCCACCACGCCCATCGTGAGTGCACCGAGCACGGCGCCGAGCGGATTGCCCAGGCCGCCCAGAATAGCTGCCGCAAAAACCGTGATCACATAGTTCCAGCCGAGGAGTGGATCGATGGCGCGATCCATTCCGGCAAGCACGCCCGCAATGCCGACGAGCACGCCGGTGAGCGCCCACGTCCAGCGCACGATGTGCGCCGGATTGATGCCGCGCACCGCGGCAAGCGCCGAGTTGTCGGATACGGCCCGCATGGCGCGCCCAAGCCAGGTATGGCGCAGGATCAGATACACGGCGACCATCGCGCTCAGGGCAGTGGCGGCAGTGATCACTTGCTCAGCGTTGACTTGCAGCCCAAGGACTTCGTGCGCGCGCGCGAGAGGAATCTCGTAGCTGCGCGCCTGGTTGCCGAAGATGAAGCGTACGACGTTTTCGAGGACAAAAGACACGCCCATGGAAGCGACCAGCAGGGTGATTGCGCTGCGCTCGCGCAATGGCCTGAACACCGCATGATCGACGCCGACCGCGACCCCGGCAAAGGCAATCGCGCCCAGCACAGCGGACCAGACAAGCGGCAGCTCGAGCCAGGCATTGAACGCGAAGGCGATGTAGGCGCCCACGGTGAGCATGGCGCCGATGGCGAAGTTCGGAAATTTGAGAATGCCGTAGGTCAGCGTGAGCGCCACGGCCGGCAATGCTACGAGCATCCCCGTCACAAACCCATTCAGCACGAATTGT
>DATCJI010000115.1:0-2236 GCA_036562835.1 Xanthobacteraceae bacterium
GAAGACGGTTGGCGGTGTCTCCTGGCCGTTAAACGCGCGCGCGCCGGCGAGCAGGAACCCACAGCTCAGCAGGATCGCGGTGTTGGCAATCTCGATCGAACGCACATCGGGAATGGCACCCCGGGCGGAGAGCAGCGCGAATGACAGCGCGCCGAACAGATAGCTCGCGCCCCACCACAGCAGAGCGTTGGAATTCTGTTCGCGCCGCCACGCGAGCAGCAGCAGCGCGCCGAGTATCGTGGTGACGAACACCGCGACCATCGCAAGCGTCGGAACGTGGAGCATCCGCCGTCCAGCCCATGGGAGCCCGAAGGAGAAAGGCTCCAGTTCCACCCGTCCTAGTCGTGCGCAGAAAAACGCTGCCGGAGCGTTAATTTGTTCCACACGCAAAAAAGGCGCGCCGCAGCGCGCCTTTTTCCCCAGAAGATTGATCGCGTTAGCGCTTGGAGAACTGGAAGGACCGGCGGGCCTTGGCTTTACCGTACTTTTTGCGCTCCACCACGCGGCTGTCGCGCGTCAGGAAGCCGCCGCGCTTGAGCGCGCCGCGCAGGTCAGGCTCGAAATAGGTCAAGGCCTTGGAGATGCCGTGGCGCACCGCGCCGGCCTGTCCCGACAGCCCGCCGCCGGAAACGCGGCAGATCACGTCGTACTGTCCGGCGCGATTGGTCGCCACGATCGGCTGCTGGATCAGCATACGCAGCACCGGACGCGCGAAGAAAACCTCGATCGCACGCTCGTTCACCACGATCTTGCCGGCGCCAGGCTTGATCCAGACGCGCGCGACTGCGTTCTTGCGCTTGCCGGTTGCGTAGGCGCGGCCCTGCTTGTCGAGCTTCTGCACATATTTCGGCGCTTCGGGCGTGGCGGGCTTGAGGCTGCCGAGCTGATCAAGCGACTGCATGGATTCGGCCATCGTTTAGGCCCTCACGTTCTTGCGGTTCATGGCGGCGATGTCGAGCTTCTCGGGCTGCTGCGCCGTATGGGGATGGTCCGGGCCCTTGTAGACGCGGAGATTGCCGAACTGCTGCCGCCCGAGCGGCCCGTGCGGCAGCATGCGCTGCACCGCTTTCTCAACCACGCGCTCCGGAAAGCGGCCTTCGAGAATGTATTTCGCAGTGCGCTCCTTCACGCCACCGATATAGCCCGTGTGATGGTGATAGACCTTGTTCTCGCGCTTGCGCCCGGTCAGCACCACCTTTTCGGCATTCACGATGATGACGTTGTCGCCGTCGTCGACATGGGGCGTGAAGGTAGGCTTGTGCTTGCCGCGCAGGCGCAGCGCGACGATCGAGGCGAGGCGGCCGACGACCAGACCCTTGGCGTCGATCAGCACCCATTACTTCTCGATGTCGGCGGCCTTCGCCGAATACGTGCTCATGGTGTTATTCCGTGAAAAGCCGGCCTCAAAACCCGGCGAATGGAGGCGGTTTCTACACGCGGTATTCAGCAGCGTCAACGCACATTGCTCACAAAATATGTCGTGAAAACAAAGAGATAGAAAATAGGTATTATATAACCTCTATCGCCGCTGCTCCGGTGGCGGAATGGAATATGTCGAGGTGGCATGCGCCACCAGCTCGTCCTCGCCGTCACAATAAATGTCGACTTCCCCCACCGCGAGCCGCTTGCCGAGCTTGATCAGTTTCGCCTCGGCGATGAGGTCGCGCTGCGCCGGCTTGCGCAAGAAGTTGATGTTGAGATTGGTGGTGACTGCCAGCGGCACGGGACCGATCGAAGCAAGAACCGCGACATACATGGCAAAGTCGGTCAGCCCCATCATCGTGGGGCCCGAAATCGTGCCGCCGGGCCGCAATGATTTCTCGCTGAACGCACGCCGGACACGACAGCCGCCATGCCAGGCTTCTTCGATTTGAATGGCGGAGCCGCGAGACCCGAGCTGCGAGAACTCGCGCTCAAGAAGTTGCTGCACTTCGGCCGCCGACATGACGCCCGGCCTTCTCGCCTTGTCCATATCGCTTTCTCCACGCAGGAGCGACGGAGAGCCCCGAACGTTTCGGCCTCAGGCGATCCTGGCGAAATCGCCGTGCCGCCCCAAGCCCTCCTTGAAGCGGCTCGCGCCTGCGACGCCGTCTTTGATCAGAGCCTCGCGCCCGTTGTACCACTCTTGAATCAGTGCATCCCGCACGGTGAGACCGTGGCTTTTGATTGCGGAACGCCGGTCGGCGCGAACACACACTTGAGGGAAGCGGGCGATTTCGTGTGCGATCTCCTCGGC
>DATCJI010000134.1:0-2717 GCA_036562835.1 Xanthobacteraceae bacterium
GTGGTAAGCTCCGTCACGAAGTCATAAATGACCGCCTCTTCCGGCGCCATGTTGGAAGGGCGTTTGTTGCTCTTGAGCTCGGCAACGATGTCCGGCGACAGCCCCGCCTTGATGGCAAGCGGCGCATGGGCGAACCACTCCACCTGCGAGCGCCATTGTCGCCCGATGATGAGGATCGCGAACTCATTGAGCTTGAGCGGAACGGAAGTCTGCCAGCGCAGATAGTAAAGCAGATCGAACATTTTTTGACCAAAGACCGGACTGCGCAGCATCGGGTTGTAGGGGCCGGCCAGATCGACGCTCGACACCTTCATGATCTGCTCGCCGAGCGGTCGCTGCGCATCGCTGAGCTGGTCCATGGTGAGTTGCGGAAAGCGCGGCTCCTTGCTGTCCGCGCTTGGGGGCACCAGCAGGCCGGCGAGCCAGCCGCCAGACGCCGCCAACATGGAGATCAAGATTGCCGTACGCGTCATTATTCGAACCCTCCCAGTACTCGGTGCATGAGCTTACCGAATACAGCACGGCGGCAGGCGGCTCTGCAACGCGAGCCGCGATCGGGAGACACTCGAAGTGTAATGCGTCTCGGGTAGCCGGTCGCGCGGGCTTAGCGGTCCGCCGCGGACGCAAACTGACGGCTGCGCGTCTCTTTCAGCAGGTCCTTGACCGATTGCGGCAGCTGTCCAGCGGCGAGCCGGCCGGGTGTCGTTTCAAGGCGCTCGACCACGGCGAGGCGGGTAATTTCGCCTTTGAGGTAGGCGTTCAGGAATTCAGGATAATTGGCGAACGCCACGCATCCGTTCGACTGCCCGTTCGATCCGAGCATGTAGGTATGCGCGAGGATGCCGCCACGGCCATACATCCTGCTCTCGTCGATCGGATTGAGACGGATGGCGCGAACACCGTGAAACATGTGCTCGCGCAGAGTGAGATTGTAAATGTTTGGCGGGGTTACGCCGCGCATCTTCATATTCGCATAGCGCGGATTGTCCATCATCCAGCCAAGACCGGAATGGGCCTCCAGGCGCTTGCCGCTCGGAAGGTAAACAACTCGCGCGGTGATGTCGTAGATCGCCATGCGGCCGTCATCGTCGAGCGAAGGCGCCTCCTTGCGGCGCACTACGGAAACGGGTGTTTTCGGCGCATCGGCGCGCCGGGTCTCGAGCTTCAGATCGGGAGCCGATTGCAGCTCAACCGACGCGGTGACATACGTGGCTGGGACATACGTCGTTGGCCGTTGCGGTCCTCCCGCACGCACCGGCACGGCCGAGGCGAAGCGGTCACTGAAGGATGCCGGACAATTGTCCGCGGCTTCCATCGGCTTGTCGAAGAATGCGACACGATCCTTGAGATTGGCGGAGTTCTCGTCCAGCCAGGCCCTGCCGCACGGAAGCGCGGACGCCTGCATTGCACCGCCGTACTCCTCGGCAGGGGCATCGGATGCGATCTGAGGCGCGAACTGCGGATCGAGACTCGCCAGCTGCAGCCCGGCGCGGGCCACCCCCGTCCCCACGGGCGCGCGAAAGCGGAAAATGTCCGGGTGAATGGTCCCAAAGACGGAGGCAGTCGGAGCCGCCGGGCCGGGCTCTGCCGGATCCTCGTGCGTTACTGCCAATCCGATTGCGAAGCCTGATAGTGTAGCGGCGATTCCAAGCGGAATCGCGCGCATCCCCCACTGAATCAAGATGCCCCCACTCCTGCCACACATCGCCACTGGCGCCTCGTCCAGCGGCAGCGCGCGTCCCCCGACGCGGGCGAAAGGAAGCATGGCGATTGCGGCAATAATGGTTCAACCGACCGCGCCGGACAGTAAAAACATGCAGTGAAGGTTACCCGCGCGTGACCGGCCCAAGCTGGCAGGACGGCCGAATCTGGCACAAAAGGCAGCAGGAGAAGCGCAGAACTATCCGTGTGGTAGGCTTTGCAATCCTGCTCCGGATGACATCACAGAATGGGAAGCATTATCGAGGTGGATCGGCTTTCGAAGCGCTTCGGAAAGACCGATGTCCTGCGTTCACTTTCGTTCTCGGTGAGCGCCAAAGAGGTGGTGTCGGTAATCGGGCCGAGCGGCTCAGGAAAAACGACGCTGCTGCGCTGCCTTGCCATGCTGGAGTCCCCAACCGAGGGTGAAATCAGGCTGCGCGGCGTGCCGGTGGCAAAGGCATCTCATACAGTGGAGCTTCGCCGCAACGCCCGCGCCGTGCGTGCCGACATTGGCATGGTCTTTCAGCATTTCAATCTGTGGCCGCATAAGACGGTCCTGGGCAATATCATAGAGGCCCCTATGCTGGTTAAGGGGCTCTCTCGCGCCGAAGCGGTCGCGGGTGCGGAACGCCTGCTGGCCAAAGTGGGCCTGAGCGAGAAACGCGACGTTTATCCGGCGCGCCTCTCGGGCGGACAACAGCAGCGCGTGGCGATCGCGCGCGCACTGGCGATGAAGCCCGCGCTGATCCTCTTCGACGAGCCGACGAGCGCCCTCGATCCCGAGGTCACCGGCGAGGTGCTGAGCGTGATGGAGGAGATCGCCTACATCGGCATGACGATGATCGTGGTCACGCACGAGATGGGCTTCGCTCGTAACGCCGCCAACCGGGTCGCGTTCATGGCCGATGGCCAGATCGTCGAGATTGGCGCCCCGGACGAGTTCTTCACCCGGCCGCGGACCGACCGCGCCCGGGATTTCCTTTCCAAGATCCTCACTCATTAGGGGTAAAAATGCG
>DATCJI010000154.1:0-5172 GCA_036562835.1 Xanthobacteraceae bacterium
GGAGCGGACCGCGTTTGCCGCTCGGCTGTGGCATGGGCAGTTTGCATTCGCGGGGCTGACCACCGGCGCGGTCTACGCGCTCGTCGCGCTCGGCTTCACGCTCATCTACAACTCCTGCGGGGTCATCAACTTCGCCCAGGGCGAATTCGTCATGCTCGGCGGCATGGGCACGGTCTTCCTTGCGCAGGCAGGCGTGCCGCTGCCGCTCGCGGCCTGCATCGCCATCCTCGGCACCATGCTGGTCGGAACAGCAATTCATCTGCTCGCGATCGACCGCGCGCGCGGCGCGACAACCGTCGCGCTGATCATCATTACCATCGGCGCCTCCATATTCCTGCGCGGCGCTGCGCAAATATTTTTCGACAAGCGCTTTCACACGCTGCCTGCCTGGCTCGGCGATGATGCGATCGTAATAGCCGGCGCTGCTATCCTGCCGCAGAGCGTCCTAGTGATTGCCTTTGCTGCCATCATTGTCGTCCTGCTCTGGGCCCTTCTCGAACGCACGTTGCTCGGCAAGGCGCTCGTCGCGAGCGGGGCCAATCTCATGGCTGCGCGGCTCGTCGGTATCAACACACGGCTCATGGTCGGGCTCTCGTTTGCCATCTCCGCTGCAATCGGTGCCGCGGCCGGAATTGCCATCACGCCCATAACCCTGACGAGCTATGACGTCGGAACGCTGCTCGCGCTCAAGGGCTTTGCGGCGGCCATGCTCGGCGGCATCGGGCATCCGGCGGGCGCGGTGATCGGAGGCATTCTGCTCGGCATCAGCGAGTCTTTCGCCGCGGGCTATGTCTCGTCGCAATACAAGGATGCGGTCGCGCTTCTAGTTCTTCTACTCGTCCTGTTCGCCATGCCGCACGGACTCCTCGGCAGGCCCTCCCCCGAGCGGGTGTGAATGCGCCGCATCCTCGCGCACCGCCTTTTTCCCATGCTCCCCCTCGCTGCGATCGTGCTCGCGCTGCCCGCATGTTTCCCCTCGACGTATTACTATCGCGTGGGAACCCTGGTGTTCATTTTTGCCCTCGCCACCCTTGGGCTCAATCTGCTCATGGGTTTTGCCGGACAGGTGAGTCTCGGGCATGCAGGGTTCGTTGGCATCGGGGCCTATGCGGTCGCCATCGGGCCGGCGCAACTCGGCGGTCCGTCATGGTGCTACGTTTTTGCAGGGGCGGTGCTGTCGGCCCTTTTTGCACTCATCGTCGGCAAGCCGATCCTGCGGCTCAAAGGCCATTATCTTGCAATGGCCACGCTGGGCCTGGGGCTTTTGCTCGCCATCGTGCTCAATAACGAAACCTCGCTAACCGGCGGTCCCGACGGAATGACGGTGCCGCGCCTCGTCGTGCTCGGGTTCGCAGTGCGCGGTGCGTCTCACTGGTATTGGATATCCGCAGCATGTTTTGTCCTTGGCGGCATGCTGGCCTTGAATCTTATGGACAGTCCCACGGGACGCGCACTGCGGGCGATTCATGACAGCGAGACCGCCGCACGCGTGCTTGGCATCGACGTAGCCCGCAAGAAGCTCGCAGTGTTCATCGTTTCCGCAGTGTACGCGTCCATTGCCGGCTCGCTGTTCGCCTTGTTCAACGGCCATGTCACTCCTGATATCGCCGGATTTCTGCGCTCCATCGAGCTGGTTGCCATGGTGGTGCTCGGCGGCATGGGCTCGGTCCTCGGCTCCCTTGTCGGGGCTGCATTCCTGATCGTGCTGCCGCAGACTCTCGCCGCGCTGCACGATTACGAGCAGCTGATGCTCGGCGCCGTTCTGATGCTGACCATCATCTTCATGCGCGCAGGTGTTGTGCCGACGCTTGCACGCGTTTTGACGCTGCGGCCGGCGTGAGCCTGCTATCGGTATCGGATCTTTCGATTGCGTTCGGGGGCGTGCGCGCGCTCGACCGCGTCTGCCTCGAGGTTCCGGCGGGGTGCGTTTTTTCCATCATCGGCCCGAACGGCGCAGGCAAGACCACGCTGTTCAACGCGATCTCGGGGCTCTACGCGGCGGATACCGGGCACGTGCGCCTTGGCGGCGAGGATGTCACCGGCCGCTATCCGGAAGAGCTTGCGCACCGCGGCTTGTCGCGCACGTTCCAGAATCTCCAGGTGTTTGGCCATATGACTGCGCTGGAGAACGTCATGGTCGGGCATCATCGTCATGAGCGCAGCGGTATTTTGGCCGATCTTTTACATTTGCCTGCGTGTGGTCAGCAGAACGCGCGCACGCGTGCGGCCGCCCGGAATGCTCTCGATCGTGTTGGCCTGATGGCAGTCGCGGATCGCGCCGCAGCCGGTCTTGCCTATGGAGCCCTGAAACGGATCGAGATCGCGCGTGCGCTCGCAAGCCGGCCAAAACTCCTTCTCCTCGACGAGCCCGCGGCAGGCTGCAATGCCACCGAGAGTGCCGAGCTCGCCACGCTCATTCGCGGACTGCCGCGCGACGGCATCACAATCCTTTTGGTCGAGCATGACATGCGCCTCGTTATGGGGATCTCGGAGCGTATCCATGTTCTTGCCAACGGCCGCAGCCTCGCCGAGGGCACGGCGGCGGAGATACGCACGAACGATGCGGTGATCGCGGCATACCTGGGCGGCACCACATCGAAGGATCGCCATGCTGTCGGTTGAGAACGTGCGCAGCAGCTACGGGCGCATCGAAGTGCTGCACGGCGTTTCGGTAGACGTTCGACAGGGCGAGATTGTTGCCTTGCTGGGTGCGAATGGTGCGGGCAAGACGACGCTGCTCAAGGCAATTTCAGGCGTGCAGCCGATCTTCGCGGGCAGG
This sequence comes from Xanthobacteraceae bacterium, assembly GCA_036562835.1. GTDB lineage: Bacteria > Pseudomonadota > Alphaproteobacteria > Rhizobiales > Xanthobacteraceae > VAZQ01. The sequence continues at coordinate 2,780 of DATCJI010000154.1, forward strand.
ATCGTATTCGACGCCCAGGCGCTTGCTCGCGTGCCGGCGCATCGGCGCGTGGCACTCGGGCTGGTGCAGGTGCCCCAGGGCCGCCAGGTATTTGCGCCACTCGCGGTCGAGGACAACCTGCGCCTCGGCGCATGGACGCGGCACGATGCCCAAGTCAAACGCGCGCTCGATTCCGCGTACGAGCTCTTTCCGGCACTCCGGGCATCGCGCCACATGCGGGCCGGCAGCTTGTCCGGCGGGCAGCAGCAGATGCTCGCGATTGGCCGCGCGCTGGTGGCCAAGCCGCGGCTCTTGCTGCTCGACGAGCCCTCAATGGGCCTCTCACCCATCCTGGTCGAGCAAATCCTGCACGCCCTGCAGGCATTGCGGCGGGAAGGCCTGACCATGCTGCTCGTTGAGCAGAATGCGCAGGCTGCGCTCTCCATCGCAGATCGCGCTTTCGTCATGGAAACGGGCAGAATTTCTGCGCACGGGAGCGCCGGCGATCTCATGGCCGATGATCGCGTGCGCGCAGCTTACCTGGGGATGGGCGCGTGAACGGGGCGAGCCATTGCAAAATACAATAATCTGCAATGCGGCGGGGCTCTCACTGTAGCATTTGCAGCGTCCCACGCGGCGCGCTCTGTTGCGCGAAGGTCACGTGGGTTCGTTTTTACAATTTTGGCAGTTCCGTCCGTCGCGCTGCAGTACCGTTGAAGCCATGAAGAAAGCCCGGCGCGGTAGGCCGGCCGGGCATATTTATGGATACTAGGGCAAGTATATCATCTTTCTGTACAATGACAACCTTATAATAATACCTTTTTTCTGCCTACCCGATGTGGTCTGGTTGTTTTTTCCTTGTTTTAAGCGCGTACTTCCGCCGTCATTCCGGCCGGGAATGATGAACGCCTACTTCCTTTTTTTGGATTCTTTCCAGCACTGGAGCAGCGGTCCGTCGGCGCCAAACACCGGATCGTTTGCGGGAAGCGGTACCTTGGGAATGGACTGCAGCGCGCGCGCGTGCTGTTCCGCGCTCCCGGTGCATTCATCGTACTTTCCTTGCGGGGGATAGGCGCCGACTACGAGCAGATCGTCGCTCGCCGATAGAGCCTGGTGGCCGGTGCCGGCGGGCAGGATGGCGACGTCGCCCGGGCGCAGCTCGAACACCCTGCCCTTGTCTCCGCCAAAGCGAACCTTGGCATGCCCGCGCGCAATGCCGAGCACCTCGTGCGTGCTGGAGTGGTAATGCACGTAGTCATAGATGCCGTTGCGCCATGCATCGCCCCAGCCGTTCTCGTCAAACAGCTGCTCGAACGCAGCGGCCGGGTCGCCTTCACTCGGCAAATCGACAGGCGTGCGATAATAGATGAACGGCAGCGTCGGATTATTTGGAACTCGTCCGTCGTCCTCGAACACAAACTCGTTCGGTTTGCGCTCATGAACGCATTCTTTCACCTCCTCATCCGGGAGCCGTCCGGCTCCGGTGAGGGTTTCGAGCGTTTTCTTGAAGGCCTCGAAAAGATACATCGCGGACTTTCCTGCTTTACGCTAAAACCAAGCTAGCGTACCGCGGGTTCCCGCCGGTCGACAATACGCCCTCACAATTCGTCGAAACCATCGGCTGCGCTCGCGCGGGTCTCACCGAGGAGAGGACATTCATGATCGCAGGCAAGACGGCAATCGTTACCGGCTCGACCAGCGGCATTGGGCTTGGCATCGCCACGGCGCTCGCGGCACAGAAAGCCAATGTCGTGCTCAACGGCTTCGGCGACCCCGGCGCAATCGAAAAGCTGCGCAAGGACCTGGCGGCCCGGCACGGCGTGAAGGTCGTGTATTCCGGCGCTGACATGTCGAAGGCGGACCAAATCGCCGATCTCGTCGCCTCCGCCGAGCGCGAGCTTGGATCGGCCGACATCCTCGTGAGCAATGCCGGCGTCCAGCATGTCGCCCCTATCGAGAATTTCCCCGATGACCGCTGGAACGCGATTATTGCCATAAATCTCTCGGCCGCATTCCACGCCATCAAGCACGTGGTGCCCGGAATGAAACGACGCGGCTGGGGCCGCATCATCAACATCGCCTCGGCGCATGGCCTCGTCGCCAGCGCCGAGAAAGGGGCGTACGTGGCGGCAAAGCATGGCCTCGTCGGCCTCACAAAAGTTGTGGCTATCGAGACCGCGAACAGCGGCATCACATGCAACGCCATCTGCCCGGGCTGGGTGCTTACGCCGCTCGTAGAGCAGCAGATCGAGGCAAAGGCCGCGGAAGCGGGCATTCCGATTGCGCAGGCAAAGCAAGACCTCGTGCGCGAGAAACAGCCGATGCTCCGCTACACGTCGCCTGAGCAGATCGGCGCGCTTGCGGCATTCCTGTGCGGGGACGACGCCGCGACCATCACCGGCACCACCTTGTCC
>DATCJI010000170.1:0-10281 GCA_036562835.1 Xanthobacteraceae bacterium
ATGGGTTTCGCTCCGCTCAACCCATCCTACGAAGCAGCGCTAGAGCCGATACAGAATTTGATCGGTCCAGAACCGCTCGAGCCGGTGCAGCGATTTGTTCAAGGTGGAGAACTCGTCGGTGTTGATACCGCCGACCTGCTCCACCGTGCGCACGTGCTTCTGATAAAGCGCGTCCACGATATTGCGCACCTCATGGCCTTTCTCGGTGAGCTTGATGCGCACAGAGCGGCGGTCGATACGCGAGCGCTGGTGGTCGAGGAAGCCCATCTCGACGAGCTTCTTGAGATTGTACGACACGTTCGAGCCGAGATAGTAGCCGCGCGTGCGCAGCTCGCCCGCGGTGAGCTCCTTCTCGCCGATATTGTAGAGCAGCAGCGCCTGCACCGAGTTGATGTCGGCACGACCGCGCCGGTCGAACTCATCCTTGATCACATCGAGCAGCCGGCGATGCAGCCGTTCAACAAGAGTCAAGGCTTCCAGATAGAGTGGCCGAATCTGGTCGAACCGCGTTTCGCGATCGACCGGCTCCGCCGCCTTCGCAACGGCTTTCATCATGACGCCTTCCTGCGGTTATGTTTTGACGGCGAGGCCCTGTTCCCCCGCTCGAGCGCAACCCTAACCGGCAGGGTCTAAAATCGATTTAAACAACAGCATAAAAATAGCGTTTATTTGCTGAGGTGAATATTTTATGGCGATTACAATTGCCGCTGCTTCAGCAAGCAAACGTTCACGATATCTCGCACTGTGTCCCGGGCGCAGCGCAACACGAAGCGCTGTTTGGCGCGTAGAGTGCGCTGCAGAACCGGGACCGCCCAGGAACAATCCTCTGTGGCGGTCCCGGATCAGCAGTGCACCGCGCCTCGCGCCAGGAAAGATCGTGAAAAACGGAGGATGCGCGCTGCACTGCATCCGGGACACGAGTCACCCGCCGCGGAGGTAACGGATGATGCCGGAGAAATCCAGATTGGCGCCACCGCTGTCGACGAAGCGCTCGTAGACGGCAGCTGCTCCCGCGCCGAGTGGTGTCGCCGCGCGGCAGCTGCGCGCCGCAGCTTGCGCGAGCCGCAGGTCCTTGAGCATCATGCTTGCGGCGAACCCCGGCTGATAGTCGCGGTTGGCGGGCGAGGCCGGCACCGGGCCCGGCACAGGGCAATAGCTCGTCATGGACCAGCATTGCCCGGACGATTTGGAGGAAATATCGAAAAGCGTCTGCGCCTCGAGGCCAAGCTTCTCAGCGAGCAAAAAGGCCTCGCACACGACGATCATGGAGGCGCCCAAAATCATGTTGTTGCAGATTTTCGCCGCCTGCCCGTTTCCTGCGCCGCCTGCATGCACGATGGTCTTGCCCATTTTCTCGAGCACCGGCAGCGCATGTTTGAAGGCGCCCGGGCTGCCGCCGACCATGAAAGTCAACGTGCCGGCCTGTGCGCCGGCAACGCCGCCGGACACCGGCGCGTCCAGCATGTCAAAGCCCTTGTCCTCCGCGGCTTGCGCCACCGCCCGCGCGGTCTCGACATCAATGGTGGAGGAGTCGATCAGCAGCGTCCCCGCAGCGGCCGATGCCAGCACGCCCGGCTCCCCCATGTAGACCTCGCGCACCTGCTCGCCCGCGGGCAGCATGGTGATCACGATCTCGGCGTCCGTACATGCTTCCGGCACCGATTGTGCGCGGGCTCCGCCGCGCCCGGCCAAACGCTCCGATTGATACTCGCTGATATCGAAACCTTTGACCGCGTGCCCGGCATTGACGAGATTCTGGGCCATGGGCAATCCCATATTGCCCAGCCCGATGAAACCTATCTGCGCCATCACGCCCTCCCGTGCATTGCTCTTCTCTTGCGCCATGGCCAGGCTTCTCCCGGCCATCCATGTCTTTCGACTTCAGCAAACAAGACGTATATGCCCGACACAAGGTCGGGCATGACAACTTATCAGGCCGGCTGCTCGCGCGCGGTCTGCATCACCAGCCACAGGTATCCGCCGAGCATCATCAGCTCGATCGGCACGAGTAACAAGCCGGCGCCGAAGATGCGCGGAAACAGAACTTCGACTGCCGCCATGGAGATCACCGAGGTGAGCCACAGCACCGGACCCCAGGGAGCCGTCAGCCAGAGTCCCACTCCCGCGACCGGGTCAATGATCGCGAAATACACGGTTGCGATCTGATACGGCTTCTCGTGGGCATCGAAGCCGGAAGGACCGGGTGCATTCAGCCCGCATATGACTGCCCAATGGTATAGACCTTTTGCGAGCGAGAAGGCCGCCATTGCGCGCAGGAACAGGAAAAGTCGGAAGCTCCACGGCTTCTCCCCACCCTCGCTCTCACCGCTGTGGACGGGCTCGAGTGTTTGCGGCCGATCCTCACGCTTCATGGCAGCGGCAGCTCCGAAGGCAACGGGTCGAAATAGCGCATCACTTGTTCCGGAGTGACCTCCGCGAGCGAGGGCGGCCGCCAGCGCGGCGACTGGTCCTTGTCGATGATCACGGCGCGGACACCTTCATAGAATTCGGTTCCCCGCACCACACGCGTGACAACACGGAACTCCGTACGCATGCACTCCTCGAAGTCTTTGCCGATTCCGGCACGCATCTGGGCGAGCGCGATTTTCAGACTTGTCGGGCATTTTGCGCGTATTGAGGCAGACGCCGTGGATGCGAAGGCGGCATGGGCGCCCTCCCCTGCGGCCGCCGCATCGAGCGCAGCGAGTATTTCCTCGACGGTATCGTGAGCGAAGCATCGATCGATGAGCGGCTGATACGCCAGAACAGGCCCTCGCCCGGGTGGCTCGGCGAATGCGCCGATCGCCGCGTCAACGGCCATGTTCTCGCACAAGACCTGCGCCAGCTCCGGAAAGCGTGCCGATGCGACCCGGTGGGTGGCAACGCCTGCTGTAACTGCGTCTGCGCTCTTGAGCCGCTCGCCTGTGAGCGCGCACCAGGTGCCGAGTTGCCCGGGCAGGCGCGGAAGAAACCAGGTGCCGCCGACATCAGGAAAAAATCCGATGCCTACCTCGGGCATGGCGAATAAATATTTGTCGCCTGCGATCCGGTGAGAGCCATGCACCGAGATGCCCACGCCGCCGCCCATCACCATTCCGTCGATGAGGCAGATGTAGGGTTTCGCAAAACGCTTGATGCGTGCATTGAGCCGATATTCGCCGCGGAAGAAGGCAAGCTGCTCCTCGTGCTGTCCGGCACGTCCCAGATCGTAGAGGGCGCGCAAATCGCCGCCTGCGGAAAAGGCGCGCTCCCCATTGGCAGTGACGATAATGCGCGTCACCGCCGGATCGGTTTCCCATTCCTCGAGCTTTCGCGCGAGACTGCGCACCATCGCGCCGGTGACCGCATTGAGCGCATGCGGCCGATTGAGCGTAATCAGCCCGGCCGCGCCGCGGCCCTCGAACAGCAGGTCAGGCTCGGCGCTCATCAGTTGGCCAGCATGTCCCTGCTGATGATCAGCCGCATCACCTCATTGGTGCCTTCGAGAATCTGATGCACGCGCAAATCGCGCAATACGCGCTCGATGGGATGATCGCGCAGATAGCCATATCCGCCATGCAGCTGCAGGCAGCCGTTGACGATGTCGAATCCGATGTCGGTGGCAAACCGCTTGGCCATGGCGGCAAGCCGGGTGGCGGGCGGCTCGCGCCGGTCCACGGCCGTGGCCGCCCGGTAAAGCATGAGACGCGCTGCCTCGAGCTCGGTTGCGTAATCGGCAACGCGAAACCCGAGCGCCTGAAAGTCCGCAAGCCGCGTGCCGAACTGTTTTCTTTCCTTCATGTAGCCGAGGGTACGATCGAGACAGTACTGCGCGCCCCCGAGCGAGCACGCAGCAATGTTCAGTCGGCCTCCGTCCAGCCCCTGCATGGCAATCTTGAAGCCTTGGCCTTCGGCGCCGACCCGATCAGCGACCGGCACGCGGCATTCTTCGAGCAGCACCATCGCGGTCGGCTGCGAGTGCCAGCCGAGCTTCTTCTCCTGCGCGCCGAAGGCGAGCCCCGGATTGTCCTTCTCAACCAGGAAGCAGGAGATTCCGCGCGCGCCCGGCTCCCCGGTTCGCGCCATCACAAGGTAGACATCCGAACGGCCGCCGCCGGAAATGAACGCCTTGGCGCCATTGAGCACGTAATGATCGCGCTGACGCACCGCGCGCGTCTTGAGATTCGCCGCATCCGAGCCGGCATCAGGCTCGGTCAGGCAATAGCTCGCAAAGCGGGTCATGCTGCATAGGTCCGGCAGATAGCGCAAACGCAGCTCAGTGCTGCCGTAAACGTCGATCATGGCACCGACCATGTTGTGGATCGACAGATACGCTGCGGTGGAGGTGCAGCCTTGCGCGAGTTCCTCGAAGATGATCGCCGCATCGAGCCGGGAAAGCGCCGAACCCCCCACATCGGCGCCGACGTAAATGCCGGCGAAGCCAAGGGCTGCGGCCTCGCGCAGCGTGGCAGCAGGAAAGATTTCTTCCTCGTCCCATTCGCGCGCAAACGGCATCATCTGCTCCCGCGCAAAAGCGCGCGCGGTATCCTGAATGGCGCGTTGCTCCTCGGAGAGCTCGAAATCCATGCCGCTGCCGCTCCAATAACGTAGAAAAACGGGTATATCCCGGTTACACCCCGGCAGTGCAAGGCTGCACAACATTCTGCCCGGGTTATCGCCGCAGCTAAGGAGATGTGGCCCATGCCAGTGAAGCTTCGAACGTCCGCGGAGGCTCGCGTTTCGGCTGCCGAGAGCAAACCAGCGCGCCTGCATCTGCCTGCGCGGCCGCGCCGCAACCGCAAGGCAGACTGGACGCGGCGCATGGTGCGCGAGAATACGCTTACAGCCGATGATCTGATTTGGCCGCTGTTCCTGATCGAGGGCGCACGCGCGCGCATTCCGGTCCCGTCCATGCCGGGCGTTGAGCGGCTCTCCATCGACGAAGCCGTGCGCGAAGCCCAACGTGCGGCCGATCTCGATATTCCCTGTCTTGCGCTCTTTCCCTACACCGAGCCGGTCTTGCGCGATGCCCAAGGACGCGAGGCGCTCAACCCGGACAATCTGGTCTGTCGCGCGATACGTTCCATCAAGGAGGCGGTGCCGCACGTCGGGCTTCTCTGCGACGTGGCGCTCGATCCGTATACCAGTCACGGACACGATGGCCTGTTGCGCGACGGCGTGATCGTCAATGACGAGACCGTCGCAGTGCTGGTGAAGCAGGCGCTGGTGCAGGCCCAGGCAGGCTGCGATATCATTGCGCCATCCGACATGATGGACGGCCGTGTCGGTGCGATTCGTACGGCGCTCGACGGGCACGGCTTCACCGACGTATCGATCATGGCCTATGCGGCGAAATATGCGTCCGCTTTCTACGGACCGTTCCGCGACGCGGTCGGCTCTTCAGCTACGTTGAGCGGCGACAAGCGGACCTATCAGATGGATCCCGCCAACGCCGAAGAGGCATTGCGCGAAGTCGAGCTCGACATCTCGGAAGGTGCCGACATGGTGATGGTTAAGCCCGGAATGCCCTATCTGGACATTCTGAGGCGCGTGAAGGATGTGTTCGGCGCTCCGACCTTCGCCTATCAGGTTTCGGGCGAGTATTCGATGATCATGGCCGCTGCGCAAAACGGCTGGCTGGACGGCGAGCGCGCCATGCTCGAGAGCCTCATTGCATTCAAGCGCGCCGGCGCCTGCGGCGTGCTGACCTATTTCGCGCCCTCTGTCGCAGAGAAGCTGAGAGACGGCGGCTCAGCGTTGGGCTGAGGTGGTCGCGGTCTGATCGCAAGCCTGCGGCCCGGCGGCGACCCGTTCAACGCTGAAGCCCTTTCGCGTGTCGGCGCGCTGTTGTTCCTCAGGTTTCGTCGGCGGCTCGTCCAGCGCATCGAGCAGATACTTTACCGCCGGCCGATTCGGGGTCCCGCGTTTGTTGCTCTCTTTGACGTTCGGGTCCGGGGCGAAGTTCGCTTGCTGGTGCAAATAAACCTGCACCGGCTTCGACAACCACCAGCTCATGGAGATTGCACGCGCTTCGAACTCGCTCTTGCGTTCGTACCAGACGCGCAACTGCACGACGTTGCATGACTCCGGATGCGCGCGCGCGAGCGCTGCCGGCATGGAGTCGACCGCGAGAACACCGCGTGCATTGCGGGTGTGGATGAAAGCTTTGACCGGACCGGATACATCGGTGATCCAGGCGCCCTCCTCGGCACGCTCCGTCTCATCGGGGTTGCTTGCTCCACTCTGCTGCACGTTCTCCAGCATGGGTACGGTGGGATCGTTTGACAGCACCAGAACGAAGGGTTTGAGCTTATGGTCGATGGCCACGATCGCCTCGGCGAGCTCGGTTGCGGTCTGCGCGCCGAAATTCTCGAAATAGCCTCCGTCTACCATGCGGTCGACGACGTGATTGTCGGCATCGTAAATCTCGCCGGGAGGGGAGATCACAGGAAAGCGTGCCGAGTTGTGCGCTGCCGTACTCAACCTCACGTCGCGCAGCTTGGCCTCGGCTGATTTCGCATCACCTCCACCGCCCCGCAACAGATCGTGAAAGCGGAACGCACTCACAAAAATGCGGCACCGGCCGTCCTGCGCCGGGTATGGGCAGCGTTGCGCCGGCTTGTAGGTGTTCTCCAGCGCGGTGGTTAAGATGCGTTGGCCTGATCCGACAGACGTTCCGTTGAGGACAAGCAGGGGGAGCCAGCGATCCTCAGTGGGCCGCAGCGACATGAAGGGGCATTCGAGCCAGGAGCGCTGCGCGCAATCGGGGGCCGCCGTGCCATGCTCCACAGTCCCCGAAAAATGTCTCTCGAACGCATTTTCCAGTAAGGAGCCGCGATCGGGCAGATGAAAAAACCGTACCGTATCGTGAAACATAAGGCCGACGAAAACCGGCGTGAGAAAATCCCCTGACATCACGGTTTCAAGACAATCGCGCCAGTCGGTAACCGGTTTCTTGAACGGTTGGGTAGTACCGAACCAGAGCTCCCCTGCGCGACTGCGGCATGGCTCGTGCCGATCTGACGACGCCGCCATGGCCGCGACCGTCATGACGGCTGCTACTGAGCTGCCGGACACGGCCGAGAGCGCAAACAGCCGTTCACCCGGCCATGCTCCGGCGTTGCCCTCGTGCTGCGCGTTGGGCAACGCGTGATCAAGCAACTCCCCGAGCACGCTCGCTGTGAAGAAGCCAGCCCTGCTCGCCCCGCCCGCGGCGGCCACAATGATTGGACGCGGACAACCGCTCGCAGCCTGCCCCACGGCGCTTTCGTCGTCGCAGTGGTTCGCGCGCTTCCACAGCCGCACTGCCTCGTTAAGATCCAGGGCTGCATTTGCGCTGCTCTCGGCAGGGCGCGTGACGCGTATCTCGTAGTTCGGCGACCAGGCGAGCGGCAGCAATGTCTTTATTACAAGCCCGGTTGTGATGATCGGAAAATGCAGTCGCCGGCCCAGTCCCGAGAGAAAGGAGAGTAGCGGGATCCAGGCGCCGATCACGAAGGGCACCACGGATGCGCGAGGAAACCAGCCGGCAAACTCCAGCGGGAACGCCATTGGGAGGGCGAGAAAGAAGATAGAGAGCAGGATCAGCAGCACGGGCCCGAGCTCGCTCTCGATGATGTCGCTGCACCCTTCGGAACTGTGCTTGAACGCGAAGATGGGCGGGAGATGCCGTCGAATCGGCCGCAGGAGCTTGCCCGCCATATCATCTGCCCAGACGACGGCCCGTTTCTTCGCAATCTGCGGCCGCGCCTTTACATAAGCCAAAAACCCCAGAAGCGTTGTGAACAGCCCAACCGCGATAAGAATGAGCTGTTCAGTGATTTGCGGCGTGTAATGCTCGACCTCGATCCGGGGCACATTGTCGAGTGACCTCACCACCGAGCCGAGCATGCACACGAATACGAGCGCGCCAAGGATCGACGGCACCCACGAGCGCAGCCATTGTCTGAACTGATATCGCCTCCGCTCGATGGCCGCACAATATCGCTCATCGGTGTTGAGCAGGATCGTGGCCGCATATTCGGTGGGCATCGCCCAAACGAAGATGACCAGCGCAAAAAATTTGAAATGCGCCGTCCATCCGGCGCTGGTCAGGTCGACCAGAAGATCCTGCGCCTGGGGAGTGAACCAGAGGATGAGATAGCCGGCGAGGAGACCGGCGACGGGCGCACGCAGCACCCATAACGTGAGTGCCACGTCGCTGACGTAGCCCCAACAGCGATGCCACTCCCTGGCAAATTGCGGCTCGTGCGCCATGTCCAACCCTGGATTAGAGACTCTAGGATATCGGCGCGGAGGCACACAAGCGGCGGCTATTCCGCTATCGCCTTTCGTTAATTAGAGAGTTCGACCGCCTAATCCACACTTGCGGTGTCGATCCAGGCCGGCTCATAACCTTCAACCTGCAGCGCCTGGAATACGCTCTGCGCGTGTCTCTGATCCCGGGTCTCAACCGTCACATCGAGCTTGGCGCCCTTCGCAGGTACATCCAGAAAGAGCCGCCGATGGTCGACGGCGAGGATGTTGGCGCCGAGCTCGCCAAGGCGGGTTGCGATCTGCCCCAGCACCCCGGGCCGATCCGGGATTGTGAGACGGAACGAGACTATTCGGTCTTCGCGCTCGAGCTCACGGACCATGACAGAGGCGAGAATGCGCGGATCAATATTGCCGCCGCACAGGATCAACCCGACCTTTCGGCCCTTGAATTTCTCCGGCTTGCTGAGCATGGCCGCGAGCCCCGCGGCGCCGGCACCCTCCGCCATGGTCTTCTGCAAAGTGAGGTAGCAGTTAACCGCGCGCTCAAGATGGGCCTCATCGACAAGCATGATTTCGGCTACGAGGTCCCGTACGATGGGCAGCGTGAGTTTGCCGGCGTTGCGGACAGCAATGCCCTCGGCGAGCGTCGGCCCGCCGCAAGGCAGGTCCTCACCATGCAGCGCATTCCAGAAGGAAGGATAGAGTGTCGCTTCCGCCCCCACGATCTCGATGGAATTGCTGTTCGCCCGGGCCGCAATGGCGTTGCCCGCAATCAACCCGCCCCCGCCAATCGGGATGACCAACACCTCCAATTGCGGAACGTCTTCCAGCATTTCGAGGGCGATGGTGCCCTGGCCGGCAATGACGAGGGGATCGTCGTAAGGATGCACCCAGGTGAGCCCCCGCTCCTGCGCAATTGCCTGCGCGCGAAGCTGTGCGTCGGAAACGGATTCACCTTCCAGGACCACTTCCGCACCATGCGCCTGCGTTGCCTCGATCTTCACAAAGGGTGTGGTCACGGGCATCACAATTGTCGCCGGAATGCCCAGGCGCGCGGCGTGGTAGGCGACCGCCTGGGCATGGTTTCCGGCCGACATCGCGATGACGCCGCGGCTGCGTTCCGAGCCGGTTAATGCGGTAAGCTTGTTGACCGCGCCACGCTCCTTGAAGGAATTGGTGACTTGGAGATTTTCATATTTGACGTAAACCTCCGCGCCGGTGAGGCGCGAGAGTTTGGGTGCCGGCAACATCGGCGTGCGCAGCACCTGTCCCTCGATCGTGCGCCTCGCCCGCGTGATATCGTCAAGAGTGACAGTCATTCAATTGAGCCGGGGTTTCTCAGATGACCGAAACCGGACCGAGAAGGATAGGTCTTTCCATCGAGGTGAAGCCGCACGCCTATGATCCGATCGCAAATCCCGAGCTGTTCGACGGGGTCCTCGCGCGACGGTGCGTTGCCTTTTTGATCGATGTCGTAATCATTACGCTGCCGGTATTGTTGGCAATCATCTTTATTTTCATTTTGGGACTCCTCACCCTCGGTCTCGGCTGGGCACTGTACTGGCTGCTCTGGCCGGCAGCCGTGGTTTGGGCAATCCTGTATTACGGGTTCACGTTGGGCGGTGCCGCCTCGGCCACGCTTGGCATGCGGATCATGGATCTCGAGATGCGCACCTGGTACGGAGGTCCCGCATATTTCGCGCTCGGTGCCGCCACGCAATCGTTTACTGGATAACCGTATCGTTCCTGACGCCGTTTATTCTCCTGATCGCGTTTTTCAATGAGCGGCGGCGACTTCTCCATGACATGCTGGTCGGTACCGTCGTGATCAACAACAGGCAGCGCGCCGGCGCCCTGCGGCCGCGAGCCTGGAACCCGTGATCACCAGACAGTTTGACGAGAAAACCTCGGCGAGCAATCCTAACGTGAACGGTTTTCGAGTCTCCGGAATGGGAAGCCAGGTTTGACGCAACACTCCCGCAATACTCCACAGTTCTATCTCACTGCCCCTTCGCCGTGCCCATACCTGCCGGAGCAGGAGGAGCG
>DATCJI010000189.1:0-6354 GCA_036562835.1 Xanthobacteraceae bacterium
AGAGCGCTTGGCTGTGGACCAAGAGGTCGGTGGTTCGAGTCCACCCAGCTGTACCACTGCCGTTTCGACACTAAGCCTTGCGCGCGGCGACGAACCGGGCGGCCGCAATCAGCACCTCTGCTTTTGCTGCAAACACAGCCAGCGCAGCTTCAGCTTCGGCCACGAGCGCCTGCAGCCGGCTCCTGGCTCCCTGCGGTCCGAGGATGGCAACAAGCGTGGCCTTATGCGCCGCAGCGTCTTTGCCCGTAGCCTTGCCCAAAGTGGCGGGATCACTTTCGACATCGAGCAGGTCATCCGCGATCTGGAACGCCTGGCCAATGGCCGAACCATATTGCCGAAGTGCATCCCGCTGCCGATGATCGGCCCTGCCCAGGATAGCGCCGGCCTCGCAACCAAAGCGCAGCAGAGCTCCCGTCTTCATCGCTTGCAGCGATGTAACAGCGGACTGGTCGAGCCGTGGTTGTGTCCCGTCGAACCGGCCCTCAGCCGCGAGGTCGAGCATCTGCCCGCCAACCATTCCGCCAATCCCCGCCGCGCGAGCCAGACAGCCAACCAGCTGCACGCGTATATCCGCATCCCCAGGCTCTTTGCGATCAGCGACGGCGGGGCGCGAGAGAATGTCAAAGGCGAGCGTCAGCAGACCGTCTCCGACCAGCACGGCCGTCGCCTCGTCGAATGCCCTGTGGGTGGTTGGGCGGCCGCGTCTGAGGTCGTCATTGTCCATTGCGGGAAGGTCATCGTGCACCAGCGAGTAACAATGAATGCATTCGAGCGCCGCCCCCACCATCAACGCATGGTGCCGTGGGACGTCGAACAAAGCCGCGGATTCAACGACCAGAAAAGGGCGAAGCCGCTTGCCGCCGCCAAGGGTTGCGTAACGCATGGCTTCCATCAGCCGCGCGGGCCGCGCGATCTCCCCAGCAAGCGGCTCGGGTTCCAGCAGCGTGTCCAGGAGTTGCTCGATATCTCGAGCGGTCTCATTGAGCCGCTCCTGAAAGGTTAGTTCCCCCTGAGAACGCATGAGCGGAATTTAACAGGAAGAGTCCTCCTTCCAACTCTTTTCCTGCCGCAATGCATTGAATACGTTCGGGTTCTGGTTCCTGAAGGATGGCCAGGTGGCGCTATTCGTCGCAGCGGCCGTATTTGCAGCCTGGATTTATCTGCTCTGCGCGCGCGGAGGGTTTTGGCGCTGCGGCGAGCGCGACGATTGGGCCGATGCGGAGCTCAATGCATGGCCGCCGGTGGTGGCGATCGTGCCGGCGCGGGACGAGGCTGGCCAGATCGAGGCCAGCATAGGCTCGCTGCTCAATCAGGATTACCGCGGCTACTGGATCGTGATCCTGGTCGATGATGAGAGCAGCGATGATACGGCGGACATTGCCACGCAGATTGCGGCCGGAAAGGATAGTGAGAAATTGCGGGTAATACGGAGCAGGCCCCTACCATTTGGGTGGACCGGAAAGCTTTGGGCGGTGAAGCAAGGGATCGATGCTGCGTTGGCCCGTCCGGAGCGGCCGGATTACCTGCTGCTCACCGACGCCGATATTGCTCATTCGCCGGATTCGCTCACTCGCCTCGTCACGCATGCCCATGTACGGGGTTTGGTGCTGATGTCGCTCATGGCAAAGCTGCACTGCGGTAGCCTGGCCGAGCGCGTCTTTGTTCCGGCCTTTATTTTCTTTTTTCAGATGATTTATCCATTCGCGTGGGTCAATGCGCCGCGCTCGGCCTGCGCCGGGGCAGCTGGTGGTTGCATGCTGATCCGTACCGAGAGTCTTCTCCGCGCCGGCGGGATAGATGTCATTCGCGATGCACTGATTGATGATTGTGCCCTGGCCAAAGTTCTCAAACGGCACGGGGCAATCGGGCTTGCGCTCACGGACCGGGTAAAAAGCATTCGCGCTTACGCGTCCTTGCAGGGGATTCGGCATATGATCGCACGCTCGGCGTATGCGCAGCTCGGCTATTCGCCCGTGTTCCTGGCGGGAACGGCGGCTGCACTCATTCTGGGTTTTGTTGCTCCGGTGGTCATCGCGATTGTGGGCTCTGGAATCGCGCGGCTGCTCGCAATTGCGAGCTGCGCGCTTGTCTGCATTGCCTATCAGCCGGTACTGAGATTTTACCGTCTATCGCCGCTTTGGGCGCTCGCTCTCCCCTTTGTCGCGATGCTTTATCTCGTATTTACCTTCGATTCCGCCTATCAGCATGCGAGACGGCGCGGGGGAGTCTGGAAAGGCCGCGCGCAGGCCGAGGTATCGAGATCGTGAGCGTCAGCGCCGCTCAAGCGCGTTCGGGCAAAGGCCACCGCGACGAGAATTTCCCCGTCGCCTCGCGGCTGATACAGCGCCGGCATCGCCCTCCGATTCTCGCTTTTTACGAGTTCGTTCGCACGGCAGATGATATTGCCGATCATGCTACGTTGCCCCCTGTCGAGAAGCTCGGCCTCTTGGATCGCCTGGAGGCGACCCTCACGGGCGCGACAAATAGCGAGCCGGCAGGCGTCGCATTGCGGGCGCAACTGCGCGAGCGCGGGCTGACGCCGCGCCACGCCCAGGACCTGCTTGATGCGTTTCGGATGGATGTAACCAAGCTGCGCTATCGCAACTGGGACGAGCTGATACATTACTGCACATATTCGGCCATGCCGGTTGGGCGTTTTGTGCTCGACGTGTATGGCGAGAACGGATGCATCTGGCCGGCCAACGACGCCCTGTGCGCGGCGCTGCAGATCATCAATCATCTGCAGGACTGCGCTGTAGATTATCGCAATCTCGACCGCGTTTACCTTCCGCTTGATGTCCTGGATCGGAACGGCGCTGCAGTAGAATGCCTGAACCAGAAGCGTTCTTCGCCGCAGCTGCTCAATTCCATTCGCGAGCTTGCGGCGCGTACCGCTGAGCTGCTGCGCGGCAGCGCGCCATTTTCGTCCATGATCGCGGATACGCGGCTCGCACTGGAAGTGGCGGTGATTCAAAGCCTGGCCGAGCGCCTGAGCGTGGTTCTGCAAAAAAGGGATCCGCTCAACGAGACCGTGCATCTCGGCAAAGCGGAAGTGGCGACGTTCGGCATGTTTGGTGTCCTGCGCGGCCTGGCTCGTCGGACGGTCGGCATGTTCCGTTCACCGAAAAATACAGGGCGTGCAAGCATTGGCGCTGAATGAATCCTCCGAGCCGGTCGCCGCTCATCGCGCTGCAGGCAGCTCGTTCTACAACGCCATGCGCATCCTGCCGTACCCCCAGCGCGAAGCGATGTTCCAGATCTACTCGTTTTGCCGGCAGGTCGATGACATTGCCGATGCGAAGGAAGCACGCAGCCTCCGCCGCGCGCAACTTGGCGCCTGGCGCGACGAGATCGATGCGCTGTATGCCGGAAAGGCGGGGCCCCGCACGCGAGGTCTACTCGCGCATGTGCGCCATTTCGCACTCCGCCGCGAGGACTTCCACGCCATTATTGATGGGATGCAGATGGATGTGGACAGCGACATCCAGGCACCAGATGAGGAAACGCTGGAGCTTTATTGCGATCGGGTCGCGAGCGCGGTGGGGCGCCTCTCGGTGCGCATCTTCGGCATGCAGGAAGGCGATGGCCTTCTGCTCGCCCGTCATTTGGGCCGAGCGTTGCAGCTCACCAATATCCTGCGCGATCTCGATGAGGACGCCGCCATGGGTCGCCTTTACCTGCCGAAGCCCTTGCTCGAGCGAGCGGGCATCGTCGCGAGCAACCCTGCGGCGGTGTTGGCCAGCCCGGCGCTTGCGGATGTGTGCTCGGCCATCGTTGACCGCGCGCGCGGAGAGTTTGCGCAGGCGGAAGCTGTTATGCGCCGCAACCCGCGTCGAACAGTGCGCGCGCCGCACATCATGGCTGACGCTTACCGCGTGATTCTGGACCAGCTTGTGGAGCGCGGCTGGTCTATGCCGCGCCGACGCATCGGCATTCCACGCGCGCGCCTCCTCTGGATCATCATGCGCCGCGCCTTCATCTAGGGCGCGATCGTCCGTCCATGACACGCAGCGTGCACGTAATCGGCGCCGGGCTTGCGGGGCTTGCTGCTGCGGTGCGGCTCGCGCAGAGCGCCGCGACAGTGAGCGTGCACGAAGCTGCGAACCAGGCGGGGGGCCGCTGTCGCTCCTATCACGACCCTGCGCTTGGGATGGTTATCGATAACGGCAATCACCTCGTCCTCTCCGCGAACCACGCAGCCCTCTCCTACGCGGCTTTAATCGGCGCCGCCGGCGCGCTCATCGGTCCGGCACGCGCCGAGTTTGATTTTGTTGATCTTGCCACCGGCGAGCGCTGGACCTTGCGCATCAATGATGGACCGCTGCCGTGGTGGGTGTTTGACAAAAAACGTCGCGTGCCGGGAACGACGGTGGCGGAATATGTTGCTTTCGCAAAACTGTTTATGGCTGCGCAGGGCAAGACGGTCTGCGAGGTCGTCAACTGCACCGGCCCGCTGTACGAGCGTCTCGCGCGTCCGTTGTGGCTGGCCGCACTGAACACCGATCCGAAACAGGCGAGCGCTGCGCTCGCCGCCACAGTGACGCGTGAGACCCTGGCCAAGGGCGGCAAATATTGCCGTCCGCTCATTGCACGCGCCGGCCTGAGCCGCGCATTTATCGAGCCCGCGCTGGCGTTTTTGCGCGGGCGCAACGCGCACATCGGCCTCGGAGAGCGATTGCGCAAAATCGAATTCGCTCAGGACAAAGTAACGGCCCTGGATTTCGGCGAGGGAAAAATCGCGGTTGATCCAAACGATGCGGTAATTCTCGCGGTCCCTCCGCCTGTGGCCAACGAACTCGTTCCAGATCTCGTCGTGCCCGGAATGTTTAACAGCATCGTGAATGCGCATTTTCGGCTTGAGCCCCCAGCCGGGCTTCCCGCCATGATCGGCATCATCAATGGCACCATCGAGTGGCTGTTTGCGTTTCCCGACCGACTGTCGGTGACCATCAGCGCGGCCGACCGTCTGCTCGATGTGTCGCGCGAGCAGCTTGCCAAGGACACCTGGCAGGAAGTTGCGGCAGTGGCGCGCCTTCCCGAAAAAATGCCGGCGTGGCAAATCGTGCGCGAACGGCGTGCCACATTTGCGGCAACGCCGGAACAGGAATCGAAGCGTCCGGGTGCGGCAACCGCGTGGAGCAATCTCTTTCTCGCGGGTGATTGGACGAAGACCGGGCTGCCCGCGACTATCGAAGGCGCAATTCGATCAGGCAATCGTGCCGCCGATCTCGCGTGGCAAGTGATAGGAGCCGCTTGATGGCGCTGTCCGCCGAGCAAAACGTCACGGGCTCACACCTCGATCGGGCGATCGACAAGGCAGCGAAGGCGCTGCTTTCTTTGCAGAAAGCGGACGGGCACTGGGTTTTCGAGCTGGAGGCGGATGCCACCATCCCGGCGGAATACGTTCTGCTCCGGCAGTTTTTGGGTGAGCCGGACGACCGCATTCTCGAATCAAAGATCGCGGTCTATCTGCGCCGGATTCAAGGTGCGCACGGCGGCTGGCCGCTCTACCGCGACGGTCCCTTCGACGTGAGCGCCAGCGTCAAAGCCTATTTCGCGCTCAAGGTGATCGGCGATGCTGTTTCCGCGGATCACATGGTGCGTGCGCGTGAAGCGATCCGCGCCCACGGCGGCGCAGCGCGCGCCAATGTGTTCACACGCGTGCTGCTGGCGCTTTTTGGAATCATCAGCTGGCGCGCGGTCCCCGTCATGCCCGTGGAGATCATGCTGCTGCCGAAATGGTTTCCCTTCCATCTCGACAAAATCTCGTATTGGAGCCGGACCGTGATCGTGCCGCTCCTCGTGCTGCAGGCGCTCAAGCCCAGGGCACGCAACCCGCGGCGGGTCACGATTGACGAGCTTTTTCTCGAACCACCACAGAGCGTCGGTCCGGCGCCGAAGGCGGCGCAGCAGAAAGCGTCGTGGTTCTGGTTCTTTCGAGCTGTCGATGCCGTGCTGCGCGCGACCGAGCCGTACTTCCCGGCGCGCTGGCGACAGCGCGCCATCGAGCGGGCGCGCGCATGGGTAATCGAGCGCCTCAACGGAGAGGAGGGCCTCGGCGCGATATTTCCTGCAATGGCTAACAGCGTGATGATGTTCGACGTGCTCGGTTACCCGGAAAACCATCCGCAGCGGGCCATTGCGCGTCGCTCGGTGGAGAAGCTCCTGGTCGTGCACGAGCAGGAGGCCTACTGCCAGCCCTGCGTTTCACCGATCTGGGATACGGGGCTCACCTGCCATGCGCTGCTGGAGCTCGGCGATGCGTACTCGGTGAGGCAGGCGTGCAAGGGGCTTGAGTGGCTCGCGCCCAGGCAGATCCTGGACGTCAAAGGAGACTGGGCGGCACGGCGCCCC
>DATCJI010000287.1:0-6945 GCA_036562835.1 Xanthobacteraceae bacterium
AGAGCGCTATCGGCAACCTGCGTGACGAGGTGGAGACCTTCCTGAGCAGCGTCGCGGCGTGATGCGGCGCGGTCAGAGCAGAGTTAGCGCACGAACTCAGTCGGAGGAGCTTTGCTGCATGGGCAGCTTCTTCACCGCAAGCAGCAGGTTCGATTGATTGGATTGCCAGCGGTAGCCGATGCCGAAATCGATTGGTTCGCTGTTCTTGAACAGCTCGGCGTATTTCGACTGATACATGCCCCGGAAGACGGCAATCGGGCCCACATAATGCCCGAAAGGATGCAACTCCCACATCTCCGGGTCGTAGTAGGTGAGAGGAATTCCGGTATCGTCCTGCACCATCGTGGCGCTATTGGCGAGCAGGAACTCGCGTATTTTGGAGAACCCCCTCGTGTGCAGAAGGTATGAAGCGCTTTTCACCAGGCTGTCGCCGGGCGCGAGCGTGTCGCAGAACTCGAGGAACTTGCCCTTTCCGATGCCGTCGTTGGCAAGATTGGTCCTGAAATAATAGAGCGTGCGCGCCTCGCCATCGCTGCCGGCGAACACTATCTGCACGCCGCGCGCCGGGACACGGCGGGCGGTATCGGTATCCGGCTGCACGGCGCCGTTCTCGTCGAGCAGGACACGGCTGACATCCCGGATGGTCATACCCGAGCGCGCCAGGAAAACGTAAAGGACTGGCAGCACGCCGGTGACCCGACCCCGATAAAGGTCCGAGCCCATCTGGCTCGTGATGAAATAGCTGCGCTGCAGGATCCAGCGCAGCGACGTGCGCAGGCTGGAGAGGTCATGCACCAGCGGCCCGCGCACCGCCGTGAGGTCGGGCACTGCGCCGACCAGCTCGAGCCCGCTCAGCACATACGTCTTCGCGCTGGGGAAAAAGGCATTGGCATAAAGGAAGTCCGGGCCGCCGAACATGTAGAACATCGTGGATCGGCGCGCGGCGAGATTGCCGGCCGACCAGGCGCGGATAGGCGCCAGCTGGTTGTGCTCGACGTGCTCGAATGCCGCATCGAAGATGCGGGCATGCTCTTGCCAGGCGGGCTCGAGCGTCAATCGCGCAAGGGGTGACTCGGCGGCGACCGGCAGGCCTGCCAAAAAGCGGGCGGTGTCATTTGCCGATGCAGGCTCGGCCGCATGCGCCGGAGCGACTGCCGCCAGAAACAGCGCGGTAGCGACTACGATGAAACCCCTGCGCTGAAGCATTCGGGCGTGCCCCTTGTTGACGTCGCAAGGCCCGGACGAATCCGGGCCGATGGCACACATAGCGCATCGCGCGGCGCGATGCCATCATTAGCACGCCATATCCAGAGCATTCGATCGGCTGGTTGCGGACTTCGGCATGTCGACCCACGGTCCCGCGGGCACAACAACTACGGTTGCGGACGCTTCCAACGCCCTGCCGCTGCCGGTACGGCACAGGATTTTTCTGTACCTGGGTGTGTTGATCGTCCTGCTGGCTTTTGGCTCGCCATTCGGCGGCCTGATCGATATTCCGATCACGTTTTTCCTCAAAAACAAGCTGCACCTCAAGTCGCACGAGCTCGCGCATTTCCGGCTGCTGGCCGCAATACCTCTCTATTTGTCCTTTGTTTTCGGATTCATCCGCGACACCTGGAATCCTTTCGGCATGCGGGATCGAGGTTTCATGCTGCTGTTTGGCGGCATGACGGCCGCCGTATACGGCTGCTTTGCCTTCACTCCCATTACCTACAGTACGCTGCTCGCCGGCATCCTTCTCTCGACGACCTTGTTTCTGTTCGTTGCCGGCGCTCAGAACGGACTGACTTCGATGCTTGGACAGCAACATGCGATGTCAGGCCAGATCAGCGCTGCCTGGAACGTCTTTCTGTCCATACCGAGCGTTGCGGCCCTCCTCGCCGGGGGCGCGATCAGTGAGCTTCTCGAGGAGACGAACGCAAATGAGGCGGGCCGGGTCCTGTTTCTGGCGGGTGCCGGTATCATGGCAGCGGTCGCACTTTATGGCCTGTGCAGACCCGCAAGCGTGTTCGACAACGTCCGTATCGAGCGCATCCCCGGCACGCGCCCGATCGACGACCTCAAGCGCCTGGTGCGGCACTGGCCCATTTATCCGGCCCTGCTGATCTGGTTTTTGTGGAATTTCGCCCCCGGCTCGGCGACGCCGCTCCAGTATTATCTGCAGAACGTGCTCGAGGCGCGCGACACCCAATGGGGTCAGTGGAACGCTATTTACGGCGCCTCCTTCATCCCGACGTTTTTGATTTTCGGGGTCCTCTGCCGTAGGCTTCCTCTGCGCACTCTGTTGTTCTGCGGCACTTTGGCGGCAATTCCCCAGTTCGTTCCTTTGCTCTTCATCAAGTCAATGCCTGCCGCATTGATCGCGGCCGTGCCGGTGGGGCTCATGGGGGGCCTTGCCACAGCTTCCTATCTGGACCTCATCATCCGCTCATGTCCGAGAGGGCTGCAAGGCACCATGCTGATGCTGTCCAACAGCTTGTTTTTCATTGTCTCGCGATCGGGCGATGTCCTCGGCACGAGGCTTTATGATCACCATGGCAGCTTCACCGTGTGCGTCGTCGCCATCACGGTGGTGTACAGTTTGATCCTCCCGGCCCTGCTGTTGGTGCCGAAAAAACTCACTGCCACTGCGGACGGGCAGGCGATCGGATAATATCAGCTGAAAGCGCGGGCGTAAGGGCCTTAAGGACGGCGGCCGCGAACGCGACCGCCTTCGACCGACATGCTCGCTGCGCTCACTCGCATGTCAGGATGACCGGCGAAAGAGGACGCGTAGTGACCGCGACAGAGTGCAGCCTAGTGCCAGAAGACGCGTAGTGACCGCGACAGAGTGCAGCCTAGTGGTGCCAGAAGAGCGCAAGAAGAATGATTATCGGTATCGGCACGCCCAGCAGCCAGAGCAGTATTCCGCGTCCGAAGCCCATCGTTGCCTCCTTGATTCAGCAACCAATCCGACCCAGTCAACAAATAAGCGTCGCGATGGTTCCGCTAATGTTATCCCCGCAACATTCGTGTTACTGTGCGCGCCGATGCGCAGAAGGTCCGCTGCATGCGGAGCACCATTCAGGCGCAACGGGAGGAACCCCATGCAGAGCAGAAGAACATCAGCACAGTCCAGGCGCCGCGTGTTGCAGGGCGCAGCCGGAATTGCCGGCATCCTGGCTTGCGGACGCGCGCCTGTATTTGCGCAGATGACGGCGAAGAAGCTCGTCTTCGCGCACATCAACGCCGTTCCCGAATCGGCTGCTGTCGCCTTCGACTGGATGGCCAAAGAGCTCACCACAGGCACCCAGGGCGCGCTCGATGTGCAGTTCTTCGGCAAGACGCTCATCCCGCAGGAGCTCGAGGTCATGAATGCGGTGAAGTCCGGCAGCATTGCCATCGGCAGCCCCGCCGGCGCCGCCGCGACCGTGTTTCCGGAAATGGGCGTGTTTCTCGTGCCCTATCTGGTGAAGGACTATGACGCGGCGTACGCGATGTTCAATGGAGCGATCGGCGACAAGCTCGATCGCGAGCTGCAGGACAAGTACAAGCTGAAAGTGCTGTGTTTTTACGATTACGGCTTCCGGCATTTCTGGACGGCAAAGAAGCCAATCACCGAGCCGAAGGATTTGCGCGGGGCGAAGATCCGCGTGCAGCAGGCCAAGGTGTTCGGCGACACGATCAACGGTCTCGGCGGGAATGCGGTGCCCATGGCGTGGGGCGAGGTGATTACCGCGGCCAAGCAGGGCGTGATCGACGGCGGCGACTTGCCGATCGTCAACATGAAAGCGCTGAAGGTCTACGAGGTCTCAAAATACGCCTCCATGACCTATCATAATTACGGTCCCACCAACGTCGTCATGAACCTTGAGATCTTCAACAGCCTTTCGGACGCGCACAAGAAGCTGATCCTGGATGTGAGCCGTGAGGCGCAAGGCAAGATCCGGCAGCTGACCGAATCGGTCGACAACTTCGCCAAGGCGAAGGAGGAGCTCGAGCCGCTGGGCATGACGGTGGTGGAGGCGAAGGTGGAGCTCTTTCGCAAGGTCGCGGAGGAGAAAATCTGGCCCGCCTACAGGAGCCAGTATGGCGCGCTCTGGGACGAGGTCGCCGCCTTCAAGGCGTGACGCTGTAGTCCGGATTGAGCGACGCGAAATCCGGAATCGGCGGAGAAATCTTCCCGGGTTTTGCTCCCGCTCTGCCCAGGCCACTGCTCTCGGGATGTCAACGCATGGTGCGGTTTCTCGCGGTTCTTCCGAAAATCGCCGCGACCGCGCTGATCGTGCTCGCGATCATTAACCTGCTTGTCGGGGTCATGCTTCGGTACTTTGTCGCCGCCATTACCGACTACCTTGATCTCGATCCGATCCCGTTCACCTGGGTAGAGGAGATTGGCGAGATGTCCCTCGCCTGGCTCACGCTCATCGGCGCGGGGATCGGCGTGCGCCAGCAGACGCACTTTACTCTCGATGTTTTCGTGCACCGGCTCTCGCGGGGCGCGCAGGTGTGGATCAATCGCATCAATCATCTGTTGATCGTCGGCGTGGGCTGCCTCGCCGCGTGGTACGGCTATAAGCTTTGTCTGCTCAATCGCACATTGGCCACGCCCGGCTTGCAGATCAATCTGGCGTGGCTCTACGCATCGGCCGTCGTTGGCGGCATCCTCATTGCCGTGTATGGCATCAGCGTGATCGTTGCGCCGCCTGCGCACTACGAAATTCTGCGGCGCGCACCGAAGCGCTCCTGATGCTGCTCGTCATTGTTGCGCTGATCTTTGCCGCGCTTGTCATCTTGTCGATGCCGATCGTGTTCGCGCTCGCGGTTGCCGGCATCGCCGGACTGTGGTTTGGCGGCTATCCTCTGCAGCAGCTGTCTTCCGCGCTGGTGTCCGGCTCGCAAAGTTGGGTGCTGTTGGCCATCCCTGCCTTCATATTTGCCGGAAACCTGATGGAGCGGTGCGGCATGAGTCATGCGCTCGTCGAGCTCGCGCGCGCACTCGTTGGCTGGATGCGCGGCGGGCTCGGCATGTCCGTCATTGTGGTGGCCTATTTCTTCTCCGACATATGCGGATCGAAAATGGCCGAGGTGTCGGCGCTCGGCTCTTCGCTGATGTCGCCGCTGAGCAAGGCCGGCTATGACCGGCGCGATTCAGCGTCGCTGATCGCGTCCGGCACCGCCATGGGCATGCTGGTTCCCCCGGCGATCTTCATGATTGTGCTCGCGCAGGTCACCAACACTTCGGCGGTCGCGCTGTTCGTCGCAGGCTTTGTTCCGGCCCTGGTGATCATGGTCCTGCTGATGGGGGTCGTCTTCGTGCGGGCGCGGATCTACAACTGGCCCGTCGACACCAGGCCTGGCCTGAAGCAGCTTGCGCAAGCCAGCGTGCACGCCGCCGTGCCCTTGGTGGTGCCGTTCGTGATCATTGCCGGATTCGTCTTCGGTATCATCACTGCCACGGAGGCCGGGGCGGTGGTTGCCGCCTATGCATTTGCGGCCGCGACCCTCTACTATCGCAATCTCACGTGGCGCGAGATGGTAGGGATCGCCTACGAGAGCGCTATTCTCACCGCTGCCGTGGTGTTCCTCCTCGCCGTCGCATCCGTCTATCAGTACCTCATGGGCGTGAGCGGCGTGCCGCAGATGCTGGCGGGGGTGTTGGGGCCGCTGAAGGCGCATCCCTGGCTGTTTCTCATGGGCACGGCATGCGTCACCGTGCTGTTCGGGATGGTGCTCGAGGGGCTGCCCGCCGCTGTCGTGCTGATCCCGGTGGTCTATCCGATCGCGGAGGCCATGGGCATCAATCCGATCCATTTCAACATCGTACAGACTGCGGCTGTGGGCATCGGTCTTTTCCTGCCGCCCATGGGCGTAGGCCTGCTGATGGCGCTTCGCTTTGCGGATCTCGGGGTGGCAGAGCATTTTCGCACCTATGTGCCTTATCTGCTCGGGCTCGCCATAGGGCTCGTGCTGATCATCTGCGTTCCCGAGATCAGTCTCGCTTTGCCGCGGTTTGCCGGCCTCATCCGCTGATGCGCATCGCAGCGCGGCGTCTATAGCGGTGCTGCCCTTTCATTTTGCGGTAATAGCTCCACTCGTCGACGACACGTCCGTCCGGAAGCCGGCATACGCCGTACTGCCCATTGGGGCCGGTGCGGATCTCGCTTTTGCCGCCGCTTTTGATGCAGAACTGCGAGGCGGGATTGGCAAGCGTCGAAGCGATACGCGGCCAAATGGACACTGGGCCGAGAACAACAGCGATTGCAATCCAGCGCATTTCCAGTCCTCCACGCGGCCCGGATCTCGGATTGCGCATGCACCGCGTCGAAAAGAATCGAGACAATCGCATCGTGCTCCAGTCAGGCGCCCGAATTACTTGCTGGACGATTGAGCGCCGACTAGGCTGCTGGCACACATTGGAGTTCATGAGGGAAATCCGCGATGGCGCTGTACGAATTGCGAACGTACACACTTTACGTGGGCAAGATGGCGGAAGCGGCGAAACTCTACCAGCAGCTTGGCTTCCCGGCGCTCGAGAGGGGCGGGTATCACAAGAAGCTGGTGGGGTACTTCCAGGCCGACACGGGCACGATCAACCAACTCGTCCATCTCTGGAAATTTGATGATGATGCCGACCCCCGCAAGCACTGGACCGGGGTGTTCGCCGACAAGGACTTTGTGGACGGCTTTGCCTCCAAGTTTCGACCGCTGGTCATGACCCAGGAGGTGAAGCTGCTGACCGCAGCGCCCTGGGGTCCTCATCCTTGATCGCTGCGGCTCGAGCAACCGGCGCGTGCCGAGCCCGCTGTTTCGATCCGGATCGTTCAATTTTGCGTTCCGCCCGAGAACGATGACAGCACAAGTGTGTTTTGCCGTTGGTCGGCTTAGCGCGGCCCTGGGACGTCTACATCCAGCTTGCGACCACGGAGCACTCCCTATGAAATCCTACTTGATGACTTTTCTCAT
>DATCJI010000295.1:0-1859 GCA_036562835.1 Xanthobacteraceae bacterium
GATGAACAGATTGGTCTTGGCCCGGTACTGCTCGACCTTGGCTTCCGCCTGAGCGACATTGGCACGCAGACGATCGATTTCGCGCGCGAGCCATGCACCGGCCACCCGCGTCTGTTCCTGCTTCGCCGAGCGCTGGAATAACAGGTACAGCTCGGCGATCGTATTGGCGGCGGCGGCGGCCAGATCGGGATCCTCGGACTCGAACTCGATGGCGATCACGCGCGACTTTTCCACCTGAAATGCGGAGAGGCGGTCAAAGTAGCTCTTCAGCACCCGCTCCTCGGGAGTCATGCTCGCGGGGTCCTTCACCAGACCGGTAAGGCTGAGCAGCTTTCGCAAAAAGCTCGACCCCGCCAGCACCGGATCGAATTCGGGCCGCTCTGCGAGATTGAGCTTCTTGATCGCCTCGCGCGCGAGATCGCGCGAAAGGATGAGCTGCACCTGGCTGGTTACCGCCTCCTGGTCGACAGTGGTGCCGCGTTCAAGCGTCTTTTCTGCATCCGGCCGCAAAAAAATGTTCTCGCGCGTTTCGATCAGCACGCGCGCCTCGGATTTGTAGCGGGGCGTAATGAAGTTGACGGCCGCAAACGCGATCGCCGCGGTCAGAAGCGTCAGCCCCAGGATGAGTGTTTTCTTGCGCCAGAGAGCACGGCCGAGCGCGCTGAAATCTATATCGCCGAGCGGTGCCGCTGCCCCGGCGGGTTCCGGCTCAAAGCCTGCACTTCTCACCATGACATACCAACCCGGCGCGACTCGCACCCTGCATTGCAGACGATTATGGTTGACAGCGCGTTAAGGAGCCCGCTGCACTCGGGCAAAAACGGCGTCCATCAACGATTGTTAAGCTTGCGCAGGACCTAATGCTCGAGCCCTAATTGGAGATGCGCACGTGCGTGTCCAGGATGCAGCGTGGCAATGCTTAACAGAACCTGAATTGCACGAATGACGCTCGCCGCCGAACTCAACATTCTGCACGTGCTGCGTGCGCCCGTGGGAGGGTTGTTTCGCCATGTCGTCGACCTCGCGCGCGGGCAGGCTGCGCGCGGACACCGCGTGGGAATCGTGGCGGATGCAGCAACCGGGGGCGAGCAGGCGCACACGAGGCTTGCGCAGCTCGCTCCTGTGCTCGCGTTTGGCATAACGCGCGTCCCGATGAGCCGTCATCTCGGTGCACGCGACGTGACGGCACTCCTGCACGTGCGCCGGCGAGCGGCAGAAATGGGCGCGCATGTGATTCACGGGCATGGGGCCAAGGGAGGCGCCTATGCGCGTCTTGCGGACACGCCTGGCGCCATTCGCGTCTACACCCCGCATGGCGGGAGCCTGCATTACAGCTGGCGATCGCCGGCCGGCATGCTGTATCTCAACGCCGAGCGTGCGCTGATGCGCCGTACGGATTTGTTCTTGTTCGAGAGCAACTATGGGCGCGACGCTTTTCTGGCCAAGGTGGGGCAGCCGCGGGCGCTCGTGCGCGTTGTGCACAACGGCGTCAGGCCCGAGGAATTCGCGGTCGTCTCCGCCCACTCCGAAGCTACGGATCTGGTGTTCGTCGGTGAATTGCGCGCACTCAAGGGCATCGATCTCCTGATCGAGGCCGTGGCGCTGCTCGCCCGCGAAGGCAAAGAAGTTACGCTCACCATTGCGGGCGATGGCCCGGACCGGCATCCATTGTGTGCGCGCGTCACACGCGAGGGCCTTGCAGAAGCAATTCGCTTTGTCGGGCCAATGCCGGCGCGCGAAGCCTTTGCCATGGGGCGGCTGCTCGTCGTCTGCTCCCGCGCTGAATCGCTCCCCTATACCGTCATCGAAGGCGCCGCAGCGGGCATGCCGATGCTGGCCACCCGCGTGGGCGGGATACC
>DATCJI010000302.1:0-2029 GCA_036562835.1 Xanthobacteraceae bacterium
AGTGTGCTCGATGCGCTCGTGGGTCGGCCGAAGCCCATAAATACCATTGAAGGAGGCGGGGACCCGCACCGAACCGCCGGTATCGCTGCCAAGCGCAAAATCGCATAAACCCGCGCCGCAGGCAGCGGCCGAGCCCGCAGATGATCCTCCAGGCAGGCGGCCTGGCGCACGCGCATTCAGCGGCGTGCCGTAGTGCGCATTGGCGCCGCTCACGCTGTAGAAGAATTCATCGCAAACGGTCTTGCCGATGATGGTCGCCCCGGCGTCGAGGATCTTCTGCACCGGCGGGCAATGGCGCGTGGCAGGCGCTTGATTGGCAAGCCATTCCGGGCTGCCGCAGCCGGTACGCTCGCCCGCGATGTCGTACATATCCTTGACCACCGCCGTGAGCCCGGCGAGCGGTCCACTCGCGGCGCCCTTGATCGGAGCCTTGATGTCGTGGGGAACGAAGCAGCTGCGATAGGCTTGCGGGGTCATAACGCTCTTGTACTCATGTTTGCGTCATGGCCGGACCCGAGTGCCGGCCATGAGGATGTTGCCGTGCGACAAAAATTCCGTTCATCCCCGCGAAAGCGGGGATCCAGATTGTACCACCGCGCTGGGTCCCCGCTTGCGCGGGGACGAACGGAGGTCTGTTCAATTCTCAGCGTAAAAATCATCTCTGACCGCGCGCGTCGAGATACCAGTCGAGAATTTTTGCGCCATCCCAGCTCACCACGCCGTCGTGGTCGAGGATCTCCGCGAACGTCCGCTCCACGTGCCCGATGCGATGCGGGACGCCGGAGAGATAGGGGTGGCAGGCCATGGCCATGACTTTCGGCCGCTCGGTCGACTCGGCGTACAGGGTCTTGAAATGATCGAGCGCACGGGCGTGCCATTGGTCGGACGGAAGGTGTTGCAGGGCCATCATCACAATGTCATGGATCTCGAAATTGTAGGGCAGCGCCACAACAGGCTTGTGCGCGGTCTTCAGCGTCACCGGCTCATCGTCGAGCACCCAGTCGCCGATGTATTCGACGCCGGCTTCCGAAAGATAATCAAGGGTATCGAAGGTCTGGGTCAGCCCCGGACCGAACCAGCCGCGCGGACGCTTGCCGGAAAATTTCTCGATCACGTCCATCGACTTCATGATGACCGCGCGCTGGTCGTCGAGCTTGTGCATCGGGATCTGGTCGTAGCCGTGCGCGTTGAGCTCCCAGCCGTTCTCGAGGCAGGCTTTCACCACGACCGGATAGGTTTCGCACACGCGGGCATTGAGCGTGACCGTCGGCGTGATGCCGAGCTTCAGCATTATCTTCCGCAATCGCCAGAAGCCGACGCGCATGCCGTATTCATGCCAGCTCCAGTTCGGATGGTCGGGCAGCATCGGCTGGCCCTGCGGCGGAGAGATCACCATGCGCGCCATCGGCCGCGCCATGTCCCATTCCTCCAGCGCGAGCACCGGCCAGATCACCAGCCGCACGCCTTTGGGGAATTTGAGCGGGGGTCGGCCTTCGATCGGGGAATAGGCCAGTCTTTCGCGGGGATGCATGGGCATGTCTTAATACTGTTTCGCAAGTGCTCTGTTCGTGACAGGGGCTTGTTCTGTCGTCCATGAGGGCGGGTGGACGCCTGCGACAATCTCCGTTCATTCCCGCGCAAGCGAATGGGCGCGGTTGGTTCTGTGTCACGAGTAATTATTCCGCTTTCGGGCCGCCTTTCATATACCAATCCGCGATCTGCGAGCCGGTCCAGAACAGCACGTCGCGCTTCTTGCGAATTTTTTCGTAGATTTTGCGGAAATATTTCGCCCGGTGCGGCGCGCCCATGATGTAGGGATGCACCGAAATCGCCATCACCCGTGCCGAGCCCTTGGCGTCTTTATAGATCTGCTCGAATTGATCCATCGCCCGCTCGTAGAACTCGCTCGCTTGTGGTGCTGGATCAGCATCATGGCGACGTCGTTGCATTCCTGCGTGTAGGGAATGTTGAGAATGGGCTTGCCGCGCGTCTTCATCCACACCGGCTGATCGTCGAGCACCCAGTCGGC
>DATCJI010000304.1:0-1593 GCA_036562835.1 Xanthobacteraceae bacterium
TGCCTTTCAGCGAAAATGCATCGCTTGTCATCGCACCGCCTCCCGCGCTGCAGCGCGTCCAAGATAAGCCTCGCGCACACGCTCGTCTCTGGCGAGCTCGGCGCACGGCCCGCTCACGATGATGCTGCCGGTCTGCAGCACATAGCCTCGGCTCGCAGTCTCGAAGGCATGGCGCGCATTCTGCTCGACCAGCAACACGCTCGTTCCACTGCCATTGATGGCGCGGATCGTGCGGAAGATGTCGCGTACCACCAGCGGGGCCAAGCCCAGCGATGGCTCGTCGAGACATAGCAATTTCGGCTCCGACATCATGGCGCGGCCGAGCGCCAGCATCTGCTGCTCGCCGCCCGAGAGCGTGCCGGCGTTCTGCGAGGCCCGCTCGCGCAGCCGCGGAAACATCTCGAAGATGCCGTCAATCATGCGGCGGACCTTCGCGGCATCGTTGCGGCTCTTGAACCCGCCAAGCTCGAGGTTCTCGCGCACGGTGAGGAACGGGAACACGCGGCGCCCTTCGGGCACGAGCGCGATGCCCCGAATGGTGCGTTCGTGGGACGGAAGCGCGGTCACATCCTCACCGCCGAACACGATCGCGCCCGCGCGTGGGCGGAGCTGCCCTGCGATGGCGCGCAGCGTGGTCGACTTGCCGGCGCCGTTCGCACCGATCAGCGCGACGATCTCGCCTTCATTGATCTTCAGCGAAAGCCCGCGGCAGACCGCGATTTCGCCATACGCAAGCTCCAGGTTTTCGGCCCTGAGCAGCGCGCTCACATCAGTTCTCCGCCGAGATAGGCCGCAAGCACGGCTTCGTTCTTCTGCACTTCCGACGGAAAGCCTTCGAATAAGTGCTGACCGTAATCCATCACCAGCACGCGATCGGCGACGTTCATCACGAGTTCCATATTGTGCTCGACCAGCACGACGGTGACCCCGCGGTCGCGCGTGATGCGGATGCGATCGAGCAGCGTGTCGACCTCGGCGGCATTCAGCCCGGCAGCGGGCTCATCGACGAGCAGCAGCTTCGGCTTGGTCGCGAGCGCGCGGGCGAATTCCAGCATGCGCTGCTCGCCGTAGGGCAGAGAGCCAGCGAGCGTGTCGCGTTTCGCGACGAGCCCCATGAAGGACAGGAGCTCCATCGCCTCGGCGCGGCAGCGCGCATGATCACGCCGAAAGGCTTGCGCCTGGATCAGGTATTGCCAGCCCGGCACGTCGTGATGGGTGTGAAATCCCGCGACGACGTTTTCCAGAACGGAGAGCTGCTTGAACAGCCTGATCTTCTGGAATGTGCGCGCGATGCCGAGCCGCACGCGCTTGTGCGCCGGCATGCCGGCCATGTTCGCGCCGCCGAAGCTCAGTGTACCAGTGTCCGGCTGGTACACGCCGCTGATCAGGTTCAACATCGTGGACTTGCCAGCGCCGTTCGGCCCGATGATAGCGAACACGGAGCCCTCAGCGATGTTGTACGACACATCGCGCACGGCGCGCACGCCGCCAAAGCTCTTGTGCAGTCCTTTGGCGGAGAGCAGCGCGGTCATTGCTGGAGCGCGGGCGCGCCGAATTTGGCGCGGACCAGTGCCCATGCCTGCACAAGCCCAC
>DATCJI010000364.1:0-3861 GCA_036562835.1 Xanthobacteraceae bacterium
TGTCTTCTGGAAAGGTTAGACACGGCGAACTCTCTTCTCATACCTCCCCCTGAAAGGGGGGAGGTCGACTGCTGAGCGAGCGCAGCGAGCGAGAGCAGTCGGGTGGGGGTCGTGTTTCCAGAATCGAGCTGGTGGACCCCCACCCGGCTCGCTTCGCTCGCCGACCTCCCCCTTTCAGGGGGAGGTATCGGTGCGTCACTGCTCTGCACTCCCACATCGCAATCACACCCCGAACAGCTTGCTGTAGTGGGCCTTGATCTCCTCGCCTATTTTCTCGACCGCTTCCGGATCGTCTTTCATGGTCCTGATCTCGGAGAGCGGCTTGCGTCCGGCCTTCTCCTTTACCTGCGGGTGCATGGAACGCAGGCAGCCCACATCGACGCAGAACTGCTGCGCTTGCGCCGAGAAGCAGAAACTCTGAAAAACGCGAGCGGCGTTGGGATTGGGGGCCTGCCTGAAAATGGCATTGGGCCCGATGATAAGCGGAGACCCTTCTGTCGCGTAGACGACCTCGACCGGGCTGCCTTTGTCCTTCTCCACGAGCACCGTGTATTCCGTCCCGTCTGCCATGACCGGGCGCTCGCCAAGGGCAAGCTTCTTCGCCGGGTCGGCGGCCGATTGCACCTGCAGGACTTTCTGCTTCGCAAGCTTCTCGTAGAAGCCCCAACCAAGATCGCGCGAGATCTGATACGTCGCCGTCATGATGGTGCCGCTATAGGCGGGATGCGCCTTCACGATTTTGCCCATCCATTTCGGATCGAGCAGATCGGCATGGCTTTTCGGCGCTTCGTCCGCTTTCACCAATCTGGTGTTGTAGGCGATAGACGACAGCGTGATGCGAAAGCTCGCAAACAGCCCATCCGGGTCGCGATGCTCCGGCGGATAGTGCCTCGCTACGTCCTCGGGGACATAGGGATCGAGCATGCCGTGGCGTTTCCAGTAGATGTAATGCGCCGCATCGGATGAATTCACCACGTCGACCGCGTGGATGCCGCTGCCATATTCCTGCGCGATGCGCTGAAACACGCGCTCGGCGCCGGTGCGCTCGACGCGAACCGTAATGCCCGGATACGCCGCCTCGAACGCCTTGCCGATAGGTTCCACCACCGGCAGGTCGATCGACGTGTAGAGGACTACCCTGCCCTCCTTGCGCGCAGCCTCGATCAGCTGCGGCGTGATGGCGCTCGCCGGCGGTGCGGCGGAAGTGACAGAAGCGCAAATCGCCGAGGCGGCGCAGGCGCTCGCGCTGCCTATCAGCCCCCGCCGGGATATCCGGATTGTTTTCATTGTCAGTTCCTCCCTCGAATAGTTTCTTTGTGTTTTTACCCGCTCAGGATGCGGCACCTATCCGGCGGCAGATATAGCCAGACCGCGGCGCCTTGCGGGATATTCTCGGCAGCCGGCGCGATGACCCGCAATTCCCTTTCGGCCGCCACCTCCACGAGGTAATCGCGCGTCGCTCCCAGATAGACCTGCCTCACTATCTTTCCCGGCAGAACGTTTTCCATGCTTTCGGGCTGGCGCCCCCAAAGTGTGATCGCATGCTGGCGAACAGCGATCGCCCCGGCTTGCGCCGGCAGGAGCTTTCCTCCGGTACAGCGCAGGGCCACACCCGCATAGGAGAGATGCGTCTCGTCGAGCGCCTCGCCGCGCAGCACATTGCTCGACCCGATAAATCGCGCAACGAACTCTGAGCGCGGCCGCTCGTATATTTCTTCGGGCGGCCCGGCCTGCTCGATCCTGCCTGCATTCATTACCGCGATCACATCGGCTGTAGTCATCGCCTCGGACTGGTCGTGCGTGACATACACGGTCGTGTAGCGATACTCATCATGCAGCCGGCGCACCTCGAAGCGCATCTCCTCACGCAGATTGGCGTCGAGATTGGAGAGCGGCTCGTCAAGCAGGAGCGTCTCGGGGTCGACGATGAGCGCGCGCGCCAGCGCGACGCGCTGCTGCTGTCCGCCGGACAGCTCGCCCGGATAGCGATCGGCGAACTGGCTCAGATGCGTGGTGGCGAGAATTTTCGTTAATCGGCGGGCGATGGTGTCGCGGTCGACTTTGCGCAGCTTGAGCCCGTAAGCGACGTTTTCTGCCACCGTCATGTGTGGCCAGAGGGCGTAGCTCTGAAAGATCATGGACATGTTGCGCCGTTCGGGCGGCAGCGTGCGCGCGGGTGAGGAGACGATCCGATCGCCCACGCGGATTTCCCCGGCCGAAGGCTCCGCGAATCCGGCAATCAGCCGCAACGTCGTCGTCTTGCCGCACCCGGACGGGCCCAACAGACACACGAGCCGGCCATGCTCAATCGTGAGCGAGACATTGTCGACGACCGCGAGCTTCCCGTACCGCTTTGTCAGGTTACGCAGCTCGACCGGCGCCACGCAGCACCCGTCTAGCGGCCGGTGAAAGCCGGCCTGCGTTTTTCCATGAAAGCCCTGCGCCCCTCGATGAAGGCCTTGCTGGTAAAGCACTGCTCAACCATCGCGGCACAGCGCGCGAGATCGCGCCGGGATTCGTCCTTAATCACCTCGCCGATGATGTATTTGACCGACGTGACCGTCAGCGGCGCATTGGCCGCGATGGTTTCCGCGTACTCCCGCACATAGCGTTCGAGCCCGGCCTGGGCGACGACGCGGTTGACGAGGCCCATGACACGCGCGTCCTCGGCGCTGAACTGCCGCGCGGTGTAGAAGATTTCCCGCGCGAAGGCGGGGCCGACGACGTTGACGAGCCGGCGCAGCCCGTTGAACGAATACCCGAGGCCGAGCTTTGCCGCCGGGACCGCGAAGCGGGAACTGTCCGAGCAGATGCGCAGGTCGCAGCAGACCGCGAGCCCCACGCCGCCGCCGATACAATAGCCCTCGATCATCGCGATCGTGGGCTTGGGAAAATCCTCGATGGCCGAATAGGTCTTCTCCACCGTCACATTGTATTGCCTGGTCGCTTCGAGCGATGCGCGCTCGCTCTCGAATTTGGAAATATCTGCGCCCGACACGAACGCCTTGCCGCCCGCGCCCTTGAGCACCACGACGCGGACGTCATCGTCGGCCGCGTATTGCTCGAGAATGCGGCTCGTGGCCGCCCACATGTCGAGGGACACGGCGTTGTGGCGCTGCGGGTTGTTGAACACGATGGTGCCGATGCCGCCC
This sequence comes from Xanthobacteraceae bacterium, assembly GCA_036562835.1. GTDB lineage: Bacteria > Pseudomonadota > Alphaproteobacteria > Rhizobiales > Xanthobacteraceae > VAZQ01. Next base: position 3,153 of record DATCJI010000364.1, read on the forward strand.
TCCTTGCGCGAAAGAATCTTCTCGGTGTTGGTGATGTCGTCCATGAAGGTCACCTCGGGCTCTGCTCCGCCACAGTCACTCAGATTGCGTTTGCCTTGCGCAAGGCGGCAATATCCTTGGCGCTGAAACCAAATTCTCTGAGAACGCCGCTCGTGTGCTCGCCCACAGCGGGCGGCGGTGCCGCGAGCTGGCTCGGCGTGCGCGACAATGAGACGGGTTGCCGCGCCATGCGCAGATTGGAGCGCTTGACGGGTTGCGCCATGCCGAGATGCACGACCTGGGGGTCGCCATAGACCTGATCGATGCTATAGATCGGGCCGGTTGGAACGCCTGCCTTGTTCAGCAAGTCGATCCATTCCGCGCTGCTGCGCTTGACCGTGTATCGCTCGATGTCGGCGTTGAGCTCGTTGCGGTGCTGCGAACGGCCGACGGCGGTCTGATATTCGGGGCGCTCCATCAGATCCTTGGCGCCTGCAGCTTCGCAGAAGCGCTGCCAGATGCGGCTTCCCGCCGAGGCGATATTGATGTGGCCGTCGGCAGTCTTGAACACCCCGGTTGGAATGCTTGTGGGATGATTGTTGCCGGCCTGCCTGGGAACCTCTCCGCTGATCAGCCAGCGCGCACCCTGGAAGTCCAGCATGAAAATCTGCGCCTCGAGCAGCGAAGTGGAGACGTACTGGCCCTTTTTTGATTTTTCCCGCTCCAGCAG
>DATCJI010000401.1:0-5109 GCA_036562835.1 Xanthobacteraceae bacterium
GCAGGATTGGCATAGTGGACCGGCTTGCGGCGCGCAAAGGCACCGCAAGCCGGCTGCCGTGACCCAAGCCGGCTACGCATACTGGCAGCTACGCGATACAGACTGTCAGTACAAACCCGGCGCGGGCACGGACCTCGCAGCAATGAACCTGCCATTGCGAAGAATGTCCCCAAGTGCAGGCTAATCCGCGACGATTAACGTTTGCTGAACCCTGACGGCCGCGGCTCTTTGCCTCAGCGCTACGGTTGCGCAGCGTGCTCGGTTTCCTTGAGCAGCCATTCGAGATAGTTCTGATCGACGCTTTCGGGAGGGATGACCAAAAAAGCCGGCGTCGTGTAGGAGTGCATTTTCCGCACCGAAGCGCGCACATCCTCGGCAAGCGAGGCGCGCGTCTTTATGATCATGACAACTTCCTCTCCGCGCTCGATGGCGCCTTGCCACCAGTAATACGAGACCATGCCGGGAAGAATGTTGACGCAGGCACACAGCCGGCCTTCGACAAGCGCGCGGCCGGCACGCTCCGCCTCGACAAGCGAAGGATAGGTCGTATAGACGAGGACGGCGCGGTCCATCTGCAACTCCATCGGGTGACTGGCAGTGTGCTGCTATAAAGTCGGCGGGCGCGACGCGCCAGCACAGCATTCCGGCATTTCCTGAGATGTCCCGACGCACCCCGGCATCGCAACTCGGCACACACTCCCACTCGCTGCCGCACGCGGAGCGCGCGCCGCTGCCGAGCCGTATCGCCTTCCTCGCCAGCCCCATATGGGAAGCGCAGCAGGCAATGCAGCGCCTCTCGGCGCGCTACGGCAATGTGCTTCCCGAGTCTGCAGAAGTCATTGTCGCCCTCGGCGGCGATGGATTCATGCTGCAGACGCTGCACAGGTTCATGCGTTCCGGCCAGCCGATCTATGGCATGCACCGGGGGACCGTGGGTTTCCTCATGAACGAGTTCAGCGAGGATAAGCTTATCGAGCGCATTGCGGCGGCGCGCGTCGCTGTCATTCACCCGCTGCTCATGTGCGCGCGCACGCGCGACGACAAAACGCATGAGTTTCACGCATTCAACGAAGTCTCGGTATTCCGCGAAAAATATCAGGCCGCGCGACTGCGCATTCTCATCGATGGGCAGGAGCGGCTTGCAGAGCTGGTCGCCGACGGTCTACTGGTGGCCACCCCGGCGGGATCTACTGCATATAATCTTTCGGCTCAGGGCCCGATTATTCCGATCAATGCACCGCTCCTCGCCCTAACGCCGATCAGCCCGTTCCGGCCGCGCCGCTGGCGCGGCGCGCTGTTGCCCGACCGCGCGCGCGTGGGCATCGAGGTACTGGAGGCCGACAAACGACCCGTGGCCGCCGTGGCGGATCACGACGAAGTGCGCTCGGTCACCAGCGTCGACATCAGGATGGATCACTCGATACGCATGCAGATGCTGTTCGACCCCGGCCATAGCCTTGACGAGCGCATCCTGCGGGAGCAGTTCGGATACTGACGGTCTCCTCCCGCGCACAGAGGGGCGAGGATGGTGGCCGCTAGCGCAGGGTATCGAGGGCGCGATCGGTGAAATAGGGAACGAAACCGTAGGCCAGGAGCTGAGCCCGCGCGCGCTCGATCTGCTGGCGCGCCTCCAGATATTCGACCGCAAAGACAGGCTTGCCGTCTTTTCTCAGTAGCTCGAGGTATCCCACCTTGGTCTTGATCTCCTCGGGGGAATTTGCGCGTCCGGTGCGCGTCTCGCCGAACAGCAGGTCTTCCTTGCCTGCGGCATCGATGCTCGTCCGATAGCTCCGATCCTCGAGCAATTCCTCTCCGTTCTGCGGCACGATGAGGAAGCCGGGCTCGCGTCCTCGCGCGTGTGCGGCGAGCGCGCCGACGAAGGCAATCATGTCGGCTCGCGCGTTCGGATTGGGGCGCGCAATGCTTTTTTCCTCATATTCGTCGACCTTGTCGAGATAAGCGCCGTCGAATCCAGCCCTGATGATGCGATCCAGATAGCTGTTCTGTCCCTTGAATATGATGTCCTGCCAATCTTTCATCCAATAGCGAACCGCATAGTTGCCGCGCCATTCGCGATTCTGCCCGGCCAACCAGCCGGGGGCCAGCAGGCGAAAAAACCAGCCCCAGTACCAGCGCCAGTAATATCGGTACGTCTCCGCTTCCCCGATGGATAAATACGACAGCACGATACGCCGGCCGCCGTCGGGCTTCTTCTGCATCCTCGCTACGTCCTCGCGTGTGAACGCCGTCTCATCGCTGCCGTCGCGCGAATAATCGATGACGACCATGTCGTAGGGAGACGCCGCGATCTCGGCGGGTTCGACCTTCTGCAGCTGGTAGCCCCAGCTTTTCGCCGCCAGGAGGAGGCGGTCGCGCTCCGCGCCTGCCGCTTGGCCGTTGAGGGCTGCCCCGAGAAGCAGCGCCCAAGTCGCCACTTTCGCGGCGACGGGCGCCGATGAGCTACTCATGCGGCGAGGAGATGTCCTCAGGTGCCTCGCCGGCAAGTTCCTGGCAAAACACCCGCGCCTCCTCCCGTGCTGCTTCCGCAGCAAACCGCCGCAGCAACGTGAGCAGCGGCCTCACATCCACGCCGTTGTCTTCCTCGGCACAGCGCGTCAGCACGCGCTCGACAATGCGTCGCTTGAGCCTGATGCCGTCGCCCATGTCAAACCCGCCCTCGCGCATGGCCTCGAGCGCTGCGCGGAATGCCGGATAGCTTGCATGCGGAAAGCCGGCTTTCTCAAACAGCGCCCGGAAGCCACTGCTTTCTTCATCATAAACGACCGAGCTGACCCGCCGGATGGGCAGAGCGCAAAGCTCGGCGAGTGCGGCGAGAAACATTTCTACATGCCCCGAAAGCAGCGCCCGCAGGACGAGGCCGGCCGTGAGCTGACCGCTCTCGCGCAAGTGCCGAACGAGCGGCGCAAGCTCGCGCTCAGGCGAATCCGCCGCAAGCGTGACGGTTGCCTTCTCGCATGCCTCTCTGGCGATGCGCTGCGCGCGGTCGTGCTCGAGCCACGCGCGTCCCGACACAAACCGTGCCAGCGTTTCCGAGAGATTGGCCACGAGCGCCTGACGTACCGCAGCCGGCAGGTCCTCGCGCAGGAGCATCGCCTCCCGTATTGCGCCGAGATGACCGAACCGCTCGGCGATGCGCTGGAACGACAACATCACGATTTCGCTCTGCGGATTTTCAAGCAGCACAAGACAGGCTTCTGCGCTCCCGACCTCGGCCAAAGCCGCCGAGGCCGCGCATGGCAGGCTCGTGCGTTTCGCGATGGCGAGTTGCGCTGTGGCCGCGCCGGCTGCAATCAGCTCGACCAAATCGGTATCAAGAAGAAGCGGCGAATGCTCCAGCACCCACGATGCAATCTCGGGCTGATCGCCGGCAAGCCCGAGAATGACTGCAGGCGGGGCTTGGTCGCTGAAAGCGAGCGCGCGCGCAAGCTCGCCCCCGCACGACGGGTGACGGGTCGTCAAGGAGCATGATCAGCGCACCCTCGGCGGCGGCGCGATCGTCGGCCGACATGTCGCTGTAGAGATAAGCGCGCGCCAGCGCCGCGGTGGCATCGCCTCGCTCGGCGGCAGGAGCCGCATTCATCCAGTGCAGGAAATGCCGAACGATCATGGCGCCGTAAGCCGTGCCGCTCCCTGCGAGCCTCGCGCACTCGCGCGTGATATGGAGCCTAGCGCGCAGTGTTTAAGAAAGCGTTCACCATAATCCTTAGGGAAGGTTGATGAATCGTAAACTTCGGCCCGCCCCGGACCGTTGTGGTAACCTCATCCGACCACGAGGGGAGATGCCCTATGACCCAGGATACCGTCCTCCGGTCCGCGCGCGGCGGGCTCTATTTCGACGACTTCGTCGTCGGGCGTCTTTACGAGCATCCGCTCCGGCGCACCGTGACGCAGATGGACAATATGCTGTTTTCCAACATGACGCTCAACCCGCAGCCGCTCCACATCGATCGTCACTTCTGCGAGCAGGAAACCGAATGGGGGCAGCCGCTGATGAATTCGCTGTTCACGCTCGGCCTGATGATCGGCATTCAGGTGAACCATCTCACGGTTGGAACCACCATCGCCAATCTCGGCATGGCCGAAGTGAAATTTCCGCATCCGCTGTTCGAAGGCGATACCGTCCATTGCACCACGGAGGTGATCGGCAAACGCGAATCTCGTTCTCGCCCGGGAGCCGGCATTCTCGAGTTTCACCATCGCGCGTACAACCAGAACGACAAGCTCGTGGCCGAATGCCGGCGTCAGGTGATGTTGCGCATGCGACCTGAATAATGCGCTCGCTGCTCTTCGTGCCTGCCGACAGTGCAAGAAAGCTCGACAAGGGCATGGCGAGCGGAGCCGATGCCATCATCATCGATCTTGAGGATGCGATTGCGCCGGAAGCTAAGGGTGGCGCGCGGCGCAGCGCGGCGGATTTCCTGAAGTCGGCGATACAGGAGGCGAAACGGCCGCGGCTCCTCGTGCGCGTGAACGGCCTCGAGACGGGCCTGATTGATGAGGATCTCGACGCGATCGTCGCAAGCCGCCCCGACGCCATCATGCTGCCCAAGGCAGAAGGCGGAGCGAGCGTGATCCTTGCCGATGCCAAGCTGGGCGTGCGGGAGGCCATGGCGGGACTACCCGATGGGCAAATCGGGATCGTGGCCATTGCAACGGAAACCGCGGATTCATTGTTCGCGGTGAGCACGTTTCGTGGAGCAAGCGCACGCCTTTCAGGCCTGACCTGGGGGGCGGAGGACCTGTCGGTGGCTCTTGGTGCGGATGCCAATCGCGACGCGAGCGGGCGCTTCCTCGATCCCTATCGTCTGGCGCGCGCGCTATGCGTCGTGGGCGCAGCTTCCGCGCAAGTGCACGCATACGACACGGTCACGGTCGACTTTCGTAACGCAGAAGCATTGCGGCGCGAGGCGCAGGAAGCTCGCCGCGACGGGTTCAGTGGGAAGATGGCCATTCACCCCGCGCAGGTTGAAATCATCAATGAGGTGTTCACGCCGAACGCCGAAGCGTTGGCCAAAGCGCGGGCGATCGTCGCTGCCTTCGAGGCGCAGCCCGGTAAGGGAACGGTCGCGATCGAGGGCGTAATGTACG
>DATCJI010000410.1:0-6538 GCA_036562835.1 Xanthobacteraceae bacterium
ATTCCGATTGCGCAGGCAAAGCAAGACCTCGTGCGCGAGAAACAGCCGATGCTCCGCTACACGTCGCCTGAGCAGATCGGCGCGCTTGCGGCATTCCTGTGCGGGGACGACGCCGCGACCATCACCGGCACCACCTTGTCCGTCGACGGCGGCTGGACCGCGCAGTAGCGCCGATCGAAATCACACCCGGCGTTTGGACGAGGGCTCAGGTGCCGCGAGCGCGTCGAGTCGCCCGGCGAGCGCGTTGAGCCCCCAGCTGCGCGCGAGCGCGGCAGCATCCTTCCAGTTCGGCTTCTGGTCGCGCAGCGCCGGTAAGGGTGCGCGTGCATCGAGCGTGGCGATGCGGCGGTAAAGCCGCAACTCGTCGGCCTGTGCGGCGAAGCGCCCCGCGCGCAGCGCGTTTTCGAGGCTTCCGTATTTGCGCAGCAGCGCCGCCGCGCTCTGCGCACCTACGCCTTTTGCGCCGGGCAGACGGTCCGACGGGTCCCCGCGCAAGGCGATGAAATCCGCCACCTGTTCGGGATCAACGCCATAGCGCGCCCGCACCTCCGCGGGCCCGATCCGCGCCATCTCGCCGGCACGCACAGGCTGGAGAATGGTCGTCGACGGCGAGGCCAATTGAAAGGCGTCGCGGTCTCCGGTTGCAACGATAACCTTGCCGCCACGGTGCTCCTCCTTCGCCACCGCCGCAGCGAGGAAATCGTCCGCCTCGAAGCCTGCCGCCTTGGCATTGGCAAACCCGCATGCGCTCACGAACGAAGGCAGGATGTCGAGCTGATCGACGAGCTCATCGTCGAACTCGCGCCCGCCCTGGTAATCCGCGAACGCCGCGTGCCTGTAGGTTTCCTCCTCGAGCGTGTCCCACCCGACGAGCACCGCCCGCGGCTGCTCGTCGCGGTAGAAGCGCAGCAGATAATTGGCAAAGCCGAGGACCGCGCCCGCGCCCTTGTTTCCTTTGCGCCTGATCGTCTTCGGCAGCGCGTGATAGGCGCGATGCGCGAAGGAATCGCCGTCGATTACCAGCAATGGACGCGCGGGCGCCGCGCGTATCGACCGGCGCGTGGCCAGCTGTTACACCTTGATCTTCTCGTCTTCCAGCACGCTACGGACCGCGGGACGCTCGAGCATGCGATCCTTGAAGGCGGTGTAATTTTTCAGCTCCGCCACGGGCAGCTCGCGGCGCAGGCCCCACACGTAAAAGATAAAAGCGTACGGATCGACAACGCTGTATTTGTCAAAAAACCACTGCCGGTTGGCGAGCATGCCGTCGATCTGCTTGAGATAGCCGTGGAATGTCTTGCGTCCCATCTCCTGGATGTTGGGGTAGAGCGCGGGATCGGAGGCATAGCGTTCGGGTCGTCCGACATGGGCGTGCGCAACGTGCACGGTCGCGGCAAAGAAGCCGATGCGCGAAAGCGCCTTCGCTTCGGCGATGGGGTCGCTCGGCCATAAGCCAAAGCGTTTGCCCAGATAGGGCAGAATGGCCGTGTTCTCGGAAAGCGCTTCTCCGTTGCCCAATCCGAGCGCGGGCACCCGGCCCTGCGGGTTGATCTTCAGATATTCCTCGGAGCGCTGCTCGCCCTTCCCGAGATCCATTCTGCGCGGCTCATATTTTTCGCCGCTCTCCTCGAGCACGATGTGCGGGGCCATGGAGCAGGCGCCGGGGGCGTAGTACAGCGTCAGCATTCAGGGTTCTCCTTTTAGTCGGCAAACAATTCACGGGACGGCACACGACGTTCCTGACGCTTGTAGGGGCGGGTTTCAAACCCGCCCTCTCTCGGCGATCTTTGCTCGCAAGATTTTGTCGGGATCATCTGTCCACCGGGCAGGATTATTGGTAGCGCGGGCAGAAGTCGAGAGGCATTGAGATTGGACCGCATTTTAGCGAGCCATCAATGTGGAGAAAGGGCGGGTTTAAAACCCCCCCTACAACCCTGCCGAAGCGTGATTAAGCTCGCCGTCCCAGGTCTCTCATTGGCCGCTCACGTTTGCGGTGCGGGGGCGGATCGGGAAATCATACGTACCGCGCTCGCGCGCGTAAGAGTAGTGCCACCATTCGCGAAAATAATTCCAAAAACCCTGCGCGGCCATCGTCGACAATAGCATCCTGCGCCATTTGCGCTGCTCGAGAGATATCGCTGTGCTGTGTGTCTGGCTTGCGGCATCGAGACAATCGTAACCGGTGCCCATATCGACGCTGTTGTCGGGGCTGCGCTCGGCTGCAGGTGCCGTACATGCACCGTAACCGGCGCGCGGATCGAACGGCGCGACGGCAGGACTGGATGTCTGAACGAGTGTCAAATCGACCGCGATGCCGCCCGAATGCCGCGAGTGCCAGGCGATGTAGCCCGACCCGAACAGCGAGCCTTTATGCAGCTTGGGAAAGAAGCGCCTGGTCGGCCCGTCGCCACGGCCGTCGTTCGCCCATGCGGCCATGGCGCGCACCGCGCGCGCCGGGCGATAGCAGTCATAAACCTTGAGCGACAGACCGGAGGCGGCGAGGCTTGCCTGGGCGCGCTTGAGCGCCAGCGCCACATCGCGCTGCACAATGCATTCGGGCGCGTCGTAGCCGGGAAGTGGCCGGCCGACGAAATTGTCGTAGCCCGCATAGCGAATGTCCTGCGCAATCGAGCCGTCAATATCGCGCAGATAAACAAAGCCCGGCGGCATTGCGCCTTGCCCCGCCGCCGCGCGAGGGAACGCCAATATGACGGGAAGAAGCACAGAGCTGCATGCAGCCAGCAGCCCGGCGCTGCGGCGCATTAAACTAATGCTGAGAGCCGGAGGCAGCTGCCGCGTTTGCAGCAGGCGGGAATCTGGCGTGCGCGGTCGAAGCCTTTGCGGAAGGCTTCGCGCCTGAAGCCTGTTCGGGCTCGTGCGTCCCCGGCCGAGCCGCACAGTATCGGTCCATGGCATCGACCACTGCCGCGCTGATCTGCGCCCGCCGCTCGGGCGACGCCATCTGCAGCTCCTCGTCGCGGTTGATGATGGAGCCGGCCTCGAGCAGCACCGCGGGCATGTGCGTATCCTTGAGCACGATCAGCTTGTCATGGTGATACACGCCGGTATCCTCATCGATCAGCTCGCGCCTCCAGCGGCCCATGACCTTGTCCGTGTAGTGGTGCGTGTACTGCAGCCCGCGCTCCTTCATCTCGCGTCCGAGCATTTTGGCAAAAACGATGCTCGTCCTGAATTGCGCGTTGGCCGAGGAAACAAAAATCGAGTGTCCTTTGAAGCGATCGCTGTAGCCGCGCTGCTTTCCGCCGAAATCCCATTTCTGCAGAAACGAGTCCGGGACTGCGTCGTGGTGAATCGAGAGGAAGAGGTCCGCCTTGATCTTGTTCGCGCGCGCAACGCGGTCGTTCAGGCTCCGATACTTTCGACCTTCCGTGACGAGCAGGACGGTATTGGTGAAACCGCGCTCGATCATCTTCTCCTTGATCAGGCTGGCAAGGCGCAGGTTGAAATCGTATTCACCGACGCCACGCGCGCTCATTGCGCCCGGCACCTGGGCTGTATGCCCCACATCGATGACAGGTTTGAAGGCGGCCCGGTTGCAGACCGCGCCATGCTCCTCGGCACCTGCCTGGCCGGCAAAGCCCCAGAAAAAGACCAGCGCCGCGACGGCGGCGGCCGCACCGAGACTTGCGTTGTGCAGGCGACGATAATGCATACGCTTTCTTAACCGTGCCGTTACCGGCCGGCCGCCAAGGATATTATAAATGAGAGCGAGCGGGTTCCCCCCAGCCCCCCTCACCCCTTCTGGTTCACGGGGAAGAATGCGCGAGCAAATGGCCGCTATTGTGGCAAGTACAAGGAGGGATGGGGATTACTCGTATTCGCCCTCGATGTCCCTGCCCGTATAGTCCGTCATCAGCGCGGTCGCGATCAGGCTGATCACCGCACATGCCGCGATGTAGAGCGAAATGGCGTGGGGCGTGTGATAGGTCCCGAATAGCCAGGTTGCGATCAGCGGCGCCGGGCCGCCGGCAATTACGGACGCGAGCTGATAGCCGAGCGAGGACCCGCTGTAGCGCAGCTTGCCGGTGAAGCTCTCCGCGATCAGCGCAGCCTGCGGTCCATACATCATGTCATGCGGAATGAGCGAGAGCACGATGGCAAGAAAGATGACCCACGCAATGCCGGTGTTGAGCAGGCCAAAATAGACAAACCCGAAGATGCCGGTCACCAGCGCACCAATCATGTACATCTTCTTGCGCCCGATGCGGTCGGAGAGGTGACCGAAGAACGGGATTGAGAAGAAAGACACGACGGAGGCTACGAGCACGGCGGTGAGCAGAAAATCGCGCGAAACGTGCAGTACGGTGATGCCATACGTGAACACGAAGGCGGTGAAGATATAAAATGGTGCCTGCTCGGCCATGCGCGCGAATGCAGACAGCACGATCTCCTTCGGATGCCGCTTGAGGACTTCGAGCATGGGCGTCCGTTCAACCTTCTGCTCGGAGACGAGCCTGGCGAAGACCGGCGTCTCCATGATGCCGAGGCGTATCCAAAGGCCAACGAGCACGAGGATGAGGCTCAGAAAGAACGGCAGGCGCCAGCCCCATGACAGAAACTGCTCGCCCGACATTTGGCTGAAGGCGAGCACCGCGAGGTTGGCGAGAAACAGACCGCACGGCACGCCGAACTGCGGCCAGGAGGCGATGAACCCGCGGCTGTGATTTGAACGGGACCATTCCATGGCAAGCAGCACCGAGCCGCCCCATTCGCCGCCCACGCCCACGCCCTGAATAAAGCGCAGGATGGTGAGCAGGATGGCGCCCCAGATGCCGATCTTGTCGTATGTGGGCACCAGCGCGACCGCAAAGGTGGCGAGCCCCATCAGCATCAAGGTTGCGATCAGGGTCGATTTGCGCCCGATGCGGTCGCCGTAATGGCCAAAAATCGCGGCGCCGACCGGCCGCGCCACAAACCCCACCGCGTAGATGGCGAACGCCTCGAGGGTGCCGACCAACGGGTCGGATTTTGGGAAGAAGAGCTTTGCAAACACGAGGCCCGTCACCGTGCTGTACAGAAAAAAATCGTACCACTCGATGGCGGTGCCGATGGTGGAGGCGATCACCGCGCGGCGCAGTTGAGTTGCATGCTCATCCGGGCTCAAGGCAGTCGGGGTGAAATGGGTGGCAGTCATGGCGATCTCCCGGGCGCATGGTTTCTTTTTTTGCACGCGCCGCTTGTGTTTTTTGATGGAACTCGCGGCGCCTTTGTTAGTTCCGGCGAGCATTCCGCGGCGTCACCGCGCAGATTAATTATGTCACGCACGACACGTAGGGTGGGCAAAGGCGCGCACGCTCATTGCCTGGAGGAAAGCGTTTGCGTGCGCGCCGTGCCCACGCGGAACGTTCGACCGGATCGGCGCTGAACGCGTGCGCACGGCGTGCAAGCACGCCTTTGCGCACCCTACCCGCTACGGTTTACCCTTTCACACCCGCGAGGGCGCAAAGCGCGCGGGTGATGGCGCCTTGGGGACGGCGGAGTTCTTCCAGGATGGAATAATGGTTGTGCCCGGGCAGAATATCGAGCTTGACCGGCAGCGCGCGCTCGCGCGCGGCCCGCGCGTAATCGACCGACTGGCGCTGCAGCTCGGGCAGCTCCTTTCCTCCGACGAACATGTGCAACGGCGCCATGCGCGGAGGCAGGACGCGCAGCGGACTTAGCTCGGCGATTTCGGAATTATCCAGATTGAGCTTCTCATTGAGATAATTGAGCGAGATCGGCTCGAGATCAAAAATGCCGCTGATCGGAATACCGCCCTTGAATGCGGGATGACCGCTCACCGCGGCGGTGAGATGCCCTCCTGCCGACCAGCCGCCCACGAAAAGCCGCTCAGGATCAAACCCGAATTCGGACGCGCGCTCGGAAAGAAACGTCAGCGCCTGAATAATCTCCCCAACGATGTCGCGCAGACGCGCCTCGGGGCCGAGCGTGTAGCCGGGCAGGGCGACGTCAAAGCCGCGCGCGAGCGGCCCCTCGGCCATGCAGGTGAACATGTCTTTGTCATTGCGCTGCCAGTAGCCGCCGTGAATGAACACGAACAGGGGCGCGCGGTTGGCCTGACATGGCAAATAATCGAGACGCGCCCGCGCACGCATTCCGTACGCAATGTCGAGCCGCGCCGCCGCATTTCGCCGCACCTGCGCGCTGGCATCGGTCCAGCGTGCAATCCATTCCGCACTGTCGGCCACCGCGGCGGTGTTATTGTAGGCGTCATCGAGCGCCGCGCGGTCCATGCCCCGGTAGATCGGGCGAGGCTTTGCCGTCTCGGGGCGGAGGTCGCGCATCATGCGAGTGCGCTCTCGGTTTGCTGCATCCGGCGCGCCGCAAGATGGCTGGTAAGGCGACGCGCGAGATCGCGGCGCACCGCGTTGAACTCCGGGGAAGATACATCGCGCGGGCGCGGCAGATCGATCCCGATGTCACTTTCGATGCGCCCCGGCCCGGCGCTCATCACCACCACGCGATCGGCAAGCAGCGCCGCCTCTTCGACCGAGTGGGTGACAAAGATGATGGTGAC
>DATCJI010000372.1:0-1520 GCA_036562835.1 Xanthobacteraceae bacterium
TCGCCCGCAGGACACTTGTGTCCGCCTGACGACATCAGGCCATCCGCTCCCGCCCGCCGCTGTGGCTGGCGGCTTTGACAAGAAAAACGTTCGCTTTAGCCGCAAACGATCCCATCGCCGCGTTGATCAGAGCTTCCTTAGTGCGGGATGAATGCGTGCCGTAGCGGCATGCGCTTGCCGGCCCATCGCGAGCAAGCGCAGGCGGTGGCCCAGTTGGATTGAAGACTGCCGTGAAAGCCGAAGCCGAAGCTGCTGCTGATCAAGAACAACGATCCCTGATCTCCGTGATGCGCCCGGGATCGTCAAACTCGCGCCTTTTCGGGCGCTCCTCGAGGGAACATCAGCGCTCCCACCCCTTGGTCACGACGGTAGCCTCCCCGCTTTGCAAATCCTTCACCGCAACTTCACTGTGCGGGTTCCTGCTCTTCAAAAATTCAGCGGACGCGATTGCAACGGCTTTGATGTCACGATAGGAGCGCGCCTTGCCATCAACGAGGATTTCAAATTGCGCGCCCGGCGGATTTGCCAACTTCATCGGCCCCAATCTTCCTCGACCCGTTTCAATGCCGGCGCGTGCGGGTTCTTGAACTTTAGTCAGTCCGGCGAGCGGCCTGATCGATAACGCGAGCCTAGGCGCTTCGAGACGATCCCCTCCAGCCCCATCTTGCAGGCGTGGCGGAACACGACGTTGCCCTCCGGGTGCTCCAGATGCTCGTTGAGACGCACGCCATACCGGCTCTTGCGCAGGATGCTGGCGAGCGTCGCCTTGCGAACCTCGATCGGCTCCCGGCGCATGTCGGCGCCGTCCAGCTCCAGTAAGTCGAACGCCTACAGGAACGCCTGCGCCTCGTTCCTGCGGCGCCGGAGCACATGGAAGACCGCGACGCCTCGCTCATCGCAGACACCACCTCGCCGCCGAGCAGACACGAGCGGACCCTCAGATGGTTCACTGCCTCCAAGATAAGCGGGAAGCGGCTTGACCAGCCATTGCCGCGTCGGGTCAGCAGCCGGACAGGCAGCACTTCGGTAGGGCTCGCGATTTGCGCGGAGTCGGCACATAATGGCAAAATGTCCAAAAATCGCGACACTCTACGGGTTGAAGTGAATGTTTCAGACAGGTCGCCAAATCCATTTAAATGGGCGATTTTTCGAGGAAATCAGCGTATGTGGGTAGAGCGTGCGATGCACGGCTATCCCACGGAAAACGATGCCTACGAAGCCGGCCAAGCGGCATTAACACGCATCCAGAGCCATGAAGCGTTGAATAAGAGTAAGCCGTGAGGGACTACAGGCATCGCAAGCGCCCTTGAGCCTGACGCGATTGCGCGGTCCCCGCCCGCGTCGTTGCCACACCAGGCGAAAAAACTGCTCTCCATTAGCATTTCTAATTTCGGAACGGCCTCCCAATGCTAAGGAACCTCTGATCAACCTCCGGATCATGGCACACTGCGCCTTTGATTCGAGGGGGACAGCATGGACGGGCAGCTGAGCTTCGCGACGCTAGACTATGTGGGCAAGAA
>DATCJI010000475.1:0-12343 GCA_036562835.1 Xanthobacteraceae bacterium
TGGTCCCCTCAAGCGTGAAATCGAGATGCCCCTTCTGATACCCCATGTGCGGATCGCCGTCGGGAATCCATTTGCCGCGGTCCCAGATCATGACCGTGCCGCCGCCGTACTCGCCCTGCGGGATCGTGCCCTCGAATTTGTTGTATTCGATGGGGTGATCCTCGACGTGAATGGCGAGGCGTTTCTCGCCGGGCACGAGACTGGGACCTTTGGTCACCGCCCAGCTTTTCATGACCCCATCGAGCTCCAGGCGGAGGTCATAGTGCAGGCGCCGCGCCGCATGTTTCTGGATAACGAAAGTGTGGCCCTTGCTGCGGCCGACTTGCCCGCGCGGTTCCGGCGTCACATCGAATTTGCGCTTCTTATGGTAGAGCTGCAGTCCCATGGTTGCTGCTTCGACCCGCTCACCGCATGCGATCCCGGGGATCGATTAGGGTGCCTCGTGCGTTGCTGAAAATCTGAAAACCGCCTCGACTATTCCCGCGATGAGCTCGCCCTGTCCGAAATGACGCACAAGCGAAGGCAAAACGCCGCAGCGGACGGCACGGTTCCGCCATTGTCCTGCTGTTACAAGGGCCTACGACAATCGGCCCCGTTTGCCCTTGCTGATCGATCTGGTTAACATCCTACATACTCCCATTTCACTTCCGTCGCATGGGCTTTCAAGTGGCCGAAGTATCCTCATCAGCTTCCAAGACCCCCTTGCTTGATCTCGCGAAGACGCCTGCCGAGTTGCGTCGGCTGGAAACGAGCCAGCTGCGCCAGCTTGCGGACGAGCTGCGCCAGGAAACCATTGATGCGGTGGCGGTCACCGGAGGCCATCTTGGCGCAGGGCTCGGGGTCGTCGAGCTAACGGTGGCGCTGCACTACGTGTTCAACACGCCTGAGGACCGGCTGGTCTGGGATGTCGGACACCAGGCCTACCCGCACAAGATTCTCACCGGACGTCGCGACCGCATGCGTACAGTGCGGCAGGGGGGGGGACTTGCCGGCTTCACCAAGCGGAGCGAAAGCCAGTACGACCCGTTTGGCGCCGCACATTCCTCGACGTCGATCTCGGCGAGCCTCGGCATGGCGGTCGCGCGGGATCTGGCCGGAAAATCCAATCACGTCGTGGCGGTGATCGGCGACGGCGCCATGTCGGCGGGCATGGCCTACGAGGCGATGAACAATGCCGGCGCGATGAACTCCCGCCTCATCGTCATTCTCAACGACAACGATATGTCCATCGCGCCGCCGGTCGGCGCGCTGTCAGGCTATCTTGCGCGCCTTGTCTCCGGCCGCACCTACCGGTCCCTGCGGCACAGCGTAAAGCGGGCGGCCAAGCTCTTGCCGCCTTTTCTTGCGCAGCGCGCCATTGCCATTGAGGAATATGCCCGCGGGCTGGTGACCGGCGGAACGTTATTTGACGAGCTCGGATTTTTCTACGTCGGTCCGATCGACGGGCACAACATCGACCATCTGCTGCCGGTCCTCAAGAATGTGCGCGATGCAAAGAATGGACCGTTCCTCGTCCATGTCGTGACCCAGAAGGGCAAGGGTTACGCTCCGGCGGAGAAGTCAGCTGACAAATATCACGGTGTCGTCAAGTTTGACGTGGCGACGGGCGCCCAGGCGAAGTCGAAGGCGGCGGCGCCCGCCTATACGAAGGTTTATGCGCAGGCGCTGATTCAGGAAGCGAAAAAAGATCCGAAGATCGTGGCCATCACCGCCGCCATGCCTTCCGGCACGGGACTTGATCTTTTTGCGAAAGAATTCCCGGAGCGCTGCTTCGATGTGGGCATTGCGGAGCAGCATGCGGTGACCTTTGCGGCAGGGCTTGCGACCGAAGGTCTGAAGCCCTTCGCAACGATTTATTCGACCTTCCTGCAGCGCGCCTATGACCAGGTCGTGCACGATGTCGCGATCCAACGCTTGCCCGTGCGGTTTGCCATGGATCGCGCCGGGCTCGTCGGGGCTGACGGGCCGACCCATGCAGGCGCGTTCGATGTTGCCTATCTGGGCTGTCTCCCCGGCTTCGTGATCATGGCGGCTGCCGATGAGGCCGAGCTCGTGAATATGGTCGCGACCGCTGCGGCGATTGACGATCGTCCTTCGGCGCTGCGCTATCCCCGCGGCGAAGGCAACGGCGTGCCACTGCCCGTGGAAGGCAAGCCCCTCGAGATCGGAAAAGGGCGCATTGTCCGTGAAGGAAACAAGGTCGCGCTGTTTTCGTTTGGCGCGCGGCTCCCCGAGTGCCTCAAGGCGGCGGACGAGCTTGGCGGAC
This sequence comes from Xanthobacteraceae bacterium, assembly GCA_036562835.1. GTDB lineage: Bacteria > Pseudomonadota > Alphaproteobacteria > Rhizobiales > Xanthobacteraceae > VAZQ01. The sequence goes on from DATCJI010000475.1 coordinate 2,267, forward strand.
TCGGGCTTTCGACGACCGTAGCCGATGCGCGATTTGCAAAGCCGCTCGACGTCGAGCTGCTGCTGCGGCTCGCGCGCGAGCACGAAGTGCTGCTCACGATCGAGGAGGGATCGATCGGCGGCTTTGGCGCGCATGTGCTGCATACGCTGGCCGAGCACGGCGTTCTCGATGCAGGGCTGAAAGTGCGCTCCATGGTGCTGCCCGATGTGTTCATCGACCAGGACTCACCGGCAGCGATGTACGCCAGAGCGGGCCTTGACGCGAAAGCACTTGCGACGAAAGCGTTCGAAGCGCTTGGGCAGAATTTGCGGGGCGAGGCGATGAAGTTGGGGCACGCCTGATCCTTCCCCGGCCTCCGGTCGAACGATTCAGACGTTATGGTTTGCGCAGCACGAGCCGCATTGTGTCGAACAGGTTGACGGGCAGACCAATGCGGCTGCCGGCGACCAGCGGCCGCCCGGGAAGCCCCATCATCCGTTGGGCCTGAAACAGGACGAGCGAGAACGGAACGATTTTCCATGGACTATCGATGTGCTCGACCGTTAGTCCGAGACCATCGGATAGCCGGCGCATGGTTTGCCGCGTGAAGAACCACAGGTGCTGTGGTGGTGTCATCAGGCGCCAGTGACGTCCCATGATACGCGCGAGAGGCGAGCCGAAATCACCCGTGGTGATGACAATGATGCCGCGCGGCTTTAGATGCCGCGCACAGAGCGCGAGGGTGTCCCGGGGTTTGGGCAGGTGCTCGATGACGTCGAACAGCACGATGGCGTCGAACGGACCTGTGCGCGCAAGGGAAGCCTCATCCGCCACCCCGTGCATCACATTGAGCCCGGCCGTGCGCGCATGCTCGACCGCTTCCTTTGCGAGCTCGATGCCGGTCACATCGTAGTAGCGGGCCGCTTCCATGAGAAAGAAGCCGTACGCGCATCCCAGCTCCAGGAGGCTGCCGCTGCTTCGCTGGCGACGAATGAACGCAACGCTGCGCGCAAACTCGTGCCGCAGTACGGGCTCGGCCCCGGGATAATCGGCATAGCCGTCCGCGTGGCCGCCCCGGAAATAATCCGCTGTATAATAGGAGACCGGATCGAATTCGGATGCATCTGCCGAACCCAGCCCGCAGCTGCGGCACTCGAAGACGTGGCAGCCGTTCACATCGAAGAGAAAACGGTGATCGACCAGGCGGCCGCAGGCGAGACAGTCGCGCGACATCGGTGCGTGAGGCCTGCCCGGCGAGTCAGCATGCGCGTTACTGGGCAGACCCTGGTTTGGGCTTGGAATCAGATCGTTTGGCCTGACTGGATAGATATTTCTGCGCAACCGAGGGATCGAGATCCTTGATTGCGCTGTCCGGCAGCCTGTTCCAGACCTCGTCCATGCCGAGAAGCGGAATACCGAGATAGCCACGCAGCGTGAGCCGTTGGCCATCCGGGCTGACCGTCATCATCGCATTGTAGATCTTCCCGTCACGCGGATCGAGGATATTGCCTTCCTCGTAGTGCAGCCCCTGTCGCCGCATGCCGCGCACGAATGGAAGCCCGAGCAGGGGGGCATTTCTCCGATCGTCCACGCAGCGGGAGCAGGTCGGATTACCGACGTCCCCGGGTCGTGGAAACAGCTTTGCGATCATACCCTCGTACCGGCCGTTGCGTTCGACAAAGAGAAACCAGCCGACCGTCTTGCCGTGCTCATCGCGCTTTTCCCAAAGACCCGCAACCGAGGGTTCGGCGCGGGCGGGAACTGCGAAGGCCAACATCGTTGTGACGACCAGCGAGATTACTGCTAGTACCGGCGTTGCGATTCGGGATTTCACTGGAGTGCCATCTCGACTATTAAGATGTGGGGTGGACCCCCCCCCGAGATTGCGAAGGAATGTGGTAATTTCGCGGAGAAAGAACAAGCGGGGCAGCGCAATAGCGGCAGACTTGTGGCGCGGTTCCGGTGGTAAATGGAAGCCTTTTCAGCGACCGCCAGCATCCGCTGAATGAGCAAAACACGGCATAGCGCTCGCGGCACTCATTGCAATGTCTTTGACGTTCACTCTCGCCTCGCGAAATCTTTTTCACGACCGACTGCGCTTCATTGCCACACTTGTCGGAATCGTGTTTTCGATCGTGCTCGTCACGATCCAAATGGGTCTCTATCTGGGCTTCCGGCATATGGTCGGGACCATGATCGACCATGCCGGCGCGGATCTCTGGATCATGCCCGTCGGAACCAAGTGTTTTGAGGATCCATCGCTCCTCGATTACCGCAAACGCTTTGCGGCGCTCGCGGTCACCGGAGTTGCGGAAGCTGACACGCTGATCATCGGATTTGCGCAATGGCACCGGCCCGACGGTGGCAGCAACCCGGTGATCATCGTCGGCTCGGATCTGCGGAACGGCGGCCTGCGTCCATGGAACGTGGTCGCCGGCAACATCAACGCGCTGGAAATCCCCGGCGCGGTGGCGCTGGATCAGACCTACCTGAACCGGCTGGGGATTAATGGGCTAGGCGCCACGGCGGAAATCCAGGAACGGAAGGTAGAGGTGCGAGCCCTCACGAAAGGCATTCGCTCGTTCACCACCACTCCGTATGTCTTCACTCCGCTCGAGCGTGCACGCGTCTATACGGGCATATCTCCCAACAAAGCGACCTATTTTCTTGTACGATTGGCCGGCGGGGCAGACGCAGCGAATGTGCAACGCGATTTGCAAACAAACATTTCGGATGTGGAAGTTCTTACTCCCGATCAGTTCCGCGACCGCAGCCGCAGATTCTGGTTGTTCGATACAGGTGCAGGTGCGGCACTGTTCGCAGGTGCTCTTCTGGGACTGATTGTCGGCACCGTCATAGTAGCTCAGACGCTTTATGCCAGCACCAAGGATCATCTGAACGAATTTGCTACCCTGCGCGCAATCGGCTCGTCCGGCATGTACATTCACAAAGTCATCATCTTGCAGGCGCTGCTGAGTGCAGTCATTGGCTTCGGCATTGCGGCGGCAGCTGGTTTTGTCATCATGCAACAGACCGCCAACTCCGCACTACCCGTTATCATGACACCTGAACTGACCATATCGATCTTCGTGCTGACGGTGGTCATGTGTATCGTGTCCTCGATTGCCGCCATCGTGAAGGTGATGCGCATCGATCCTGCGATGGTCTTTACCCGCTGAGAACCGGAGAAAGCCGTGAGAGAAAGAACGCGTACAGCGGTTTTTACGGGGCTTGCCTTTGGCTGCGCCGCATTCGGCCTTGCGTCTGCCATGCGGCCGGTCGTTGCGCAGGACGGGGCGCGCGCCGCGAGGGTCGAAGGGCAGGAGGAGAAGCATTGGCAGGCGGTCGCCCCCGGCCGCGTCGAATCGATCTCGGGCGAGATTAAGGTGAGCGCTTCAATAGTCGCACCGATCACAGACGCTCTGGTGAAAGCAGGCGACAAGGTGCTTCCCGGGGAGCCTCTGGTGCGGCTGGGCGACAACGAGGCACAGGCCCGCATAGCCAATGCGCAGGCACAGGTCGCAATGCGCAAGCGCGCCCGTGACGACCAAGCCCCATCCAGCAAGGCCGCGGATCGCCGCCGCGCCGAGGATGCGGTCGCGGACGATAAGCGCTCACTCGCCGAAGCTCAGGCGGCGTTTGACCGCGCCGTTGTGGAATCCCGCGCCGGCCGGGGCTCCGCCGCCGAGCTCGATGCGGCCCGCGCAGCCCTGTCGCGCGTGCGGGAGCGGCTGAGCCAGCACGAGGCCGAGCTGCGCAAGGTGGAGGCTGACACTACGGTGCCGTTACCTACGCAGGCCGAGGGACAACTTAACCTCGCGCGCGCCGAGCTGTGGGCCGCGCAGGCGGCTGCGGAGAAACTGGTGGTGCGAGCACCCATTGCGGGCACTGTGCTCCAGGTCAACGCCAAACCCGGAGAGCTCGCCGCTCCTTCGGCTTCCCAGCCACTGGTGCTGCTCGGCGACATTTCTGCGCTACGCGTACGCGCGGAAGTTGACGAGCGCGACTTCGGCGAGATCAAGCTGGGCCAGCCCGTAACGGTCCGGCCGTCAGCTTTCCGCGGCCGCGAAGTGGCGGGGAAGGTTTCTTTCATTGCGCCCCTCGTCGAGCCCGCGCGCAACAACCCGCGCCTGCAGCGGAACCAGACCGACGTCGATATCGTCGAAGTGCTTGTCGATCTCGCTGAACCCGGTCCGCTGGCGGTTGGCATGAAGGCCGATGTTTATTTCCGGCCCGAAGCTGCCCAACGCTGAGCCCGCCGCGCCCGTTGTTTAGTTGGTTAACTGATCAGGTCGCCGCGATGCGCGTTTCGGGGTCGAAAGCACCTTAATTCTGGGCTTCTGGTGAGCAGACTCCGGTCATGGTCCAAAATGGGTCACCAGAACCGCAAGGCCGCGCGCTTTCATGCGCAGTGTGGCTTTCCAGCACTAGTTCAACCCCCTCGATTCGTGTTGCAATCAGAGCATTCGGCTTCAACCACAGAGGCAGTAAACAGAGGGGATTCCGATGAACAAGCTTCTGATTGCACTCGTCGCCACGCTCGTGGCGGTCAGCGTTTCCGGCTGCGCCGGCTTTGGCAAGGGCAAGGCTCCGCCCCCGGTCGTCACGAAGGGCTAATCCGGCTTGCGCTGCAGGGCCGGCCCGTGCCGGTCCTGCACGCCAAGTTCAAGATCGCAGGCCGCAGGCGCGGCCGGCGTCCTTCTTTACGACTTGCGCTCTGACACAATCATGCGCGGACTTCTCCGCGCGCGATAGTATTTTTGTCCGAGCTTCCGTTGGCGTTCGCAGCCCGTGCGCGGAGCGACACCCGCGGACGAGTGTTCCGCGCCTCGCTGCGCTCATGCGGGCTACAAAATTTTGTCAAACAAACATCCGCAGGCAATCACCTGCTCCCGCGGCAGTTGCGCCACAGCAAAAAGTAATGCGCAACAATGTCGGGTCCTGCATCGACAAATCGGCTGTTACGATCGTAGCTTGCGCATCGCGATTCGAAGCTGCACCAGACCCGGGGGACTCCTATGCTTTCGCGTTTGTTTGCCGGCGGCATGGTTTTGGTCACACTGCTGTTCTCTCCGGGAGCGAGCGCCGACCCGGGCTATTATCCCTGGTCGAATTTTGTCTCTATGTTCACGGCGGCACCTCGCACGGTGGTAAGCTATCCGACCGATCACGCGCCCGGCACGATTATAGTGAGCACGCGCGAGCGCCGGCTCTATTTGATCCTCAATAAGGGCCAGGCATTGCGCTACGGGATCGGCGTCGGGCGCGAAGGTTTCACCTGGAGCGGCACATCCACGATCACCGCCAAGCGGGAATGGCCGGATTGGACGCCGCCCGAGCAGATGCTCAGGCGCAAGCCCGAACTGCCGCGGCATATGTCGGGCGGACCCGCTAATCCGCTCGGCGCGCGCGCTCTCTATCTCGGGGATACAATGTACCGCATCCACGGTTCGAACGAGCCGCATACGATCGGCACGGCGGCCACTTCCGGATGCATCCGCCTGGCCAATGACGACGTGATCGACCTGTACAATCGCGTGAGGATCGGCGCCACCGTCATTGTGCGTTGAGGCGTTCCAGCCGCTCGAGCGCGGATATGGCTTCGTCGATCAGCTCGTCGAAGATCGCTTCGACTGGCTTGATCTCGCGCGCGAAAACACCCGCCGGGCCAAGGTCAAGCATGCCTTGGGACAAATCGCCCGTCTCATATGCTCCGCGAGTCGCGCGCCCAGACACCAGGGAGCGGTAGGACTCGAAATCCGCTATCCCGCGCGTCTCCAGATCTTCAACCGCCCGCGCGGCCTCATTGTCGAGCACGCGGTGATGTCGCCGGAAGATCTTCATCGCCACGCCGTTATCGAATTCGTTCGCGGCGAGGATGCGCTCCTTGTAGCGCGGATGCGCCCAGATCTCTGAAGCCGAGAGCATGCGCGAGCCGAGCAGGATCGCATCGGCGCCCATGGCCAACGCCGTGACGAGATGGCGACCCGTCGCCATTCCGCCACCGACCGCGAGCGGCAATTTCACTGCATCGGCCGCAAGGGGCGCCTGCACCATATTGCCGAGCATGTAAGTGCCGGGATGCCCGCCGGCCTCGCCGCCGATGACCGTGATCGCGTGCACGCGCATCTTCTCGGCGCTCAACGCGTAACGGACCGCCGGCACCTTGTGAATGATTATGCAGCCCGCCTCTTTGAGCATCGGAAGGAAGGGCGCGGGATTACCGCCCGATGTTTCCACGAATGGAATCTTCTCCTCCCGGATAATGTCGATGTAAGGGAGTAGCCGATCGTTCACGTTCGGTCGGGCGGAAAACGCAAGGCTCACGCCGAATGCTTTGCCCTCGGTGAGCGTGCGGCATTTGCGCACTTCGGCTCGTAAGCGTTCGGGATTTCCCGGGAACGAAAGCGCGGTGATGAAGCCCATCCCGCCGGCATTCACCGCGGCGGCCACGTAGGAAGCGTCCGCCAGCCAGATCAGGCCGCCGCACAGGATCGGGTGGCGAATTCCAAAAAGCTGGGTAGTGCGCGTGCGAAAAAGCTGCGGCCGCATGTTCCCGCCGCACACATTACGGCATTGTAAAGTCTACAGCCCATGATATCGCGGCTGACCGAATTTGCCGACACAAAAACTCGGTGCATTAAGCGCCGAGGTAAAGGGTGACGCGCGCGTCCGCCCCGCGTCAATTTAGGACGGTAGTAGCCTCGTTCTAAAAATAGGCTCAGTTGCGTCGCACCGCCTTGGCACGCGCCACCCAGCGGCGATGACGGCCGGTAAGCACTTCCAGAAAACATCCCAATGTGAGCAACCAGACACGAATAGCAAACATCTTAAAATTCCTTTCGGCAAAGAAACGGAAGAACTTTCAGAAAGTTCCGAAAAAACAGATTAACCTGGAGCATTGAAGGAGTGGACGTCTCGCAAAATAAGACGGAACGTCACCACCGGCGCCATCCATACCAGCCGCGATTCCAACCGCCCCAGCCACCGCCCCAACCCCATTGCCATTGCACCTGGTTGCTGCTGCGCCGCACACGCGGGCTCTCGTCGCTGTCTCTGCTGCGCGAGATCCGCCGGGCGGGACGATCGTCGTCATCATCATCACGGTGACGTGCAGAGGCTCTTGCCCGCGAAATGAGGCTGTTCTGCGTATCGACAACCCTTCCCCGGCCGTCAATACGAAAGCATTCGGTGATCCCGCCGCGCCGCTGCGCTTCTCCCGAGTCGGGATCGACCGATTTGCAGGAGAGGTGACGTTTCGCTTCAGCGGATGGCGGCGCGAGGGCGACCCTCGGCGCCACATTCGCCCAGACCGCCTGCATGAGCGACTCGAATATCGGCACGGCTACGCCTCCACCCGTAGCGCCGCCGCCCAAGGTGCGGCGCTTGCCGTCGGCATTGTCGTACCCGACCCATACCGCGATCGTCACGTCGTTGGTGAAACCCACAAACCAGGCGTCATTCTCGTCATCCGACGTCCCGGTTTTGCCGGCGACATACGGCGCAAAATCGGCAATCGAGCGCGCCGTGCCGCGCGCGAGCACGCCCTGCATCATGGTTTTGAGCTGATAAAACGCGGCGGGGTCGACGGATGCGATGGGAACCGATTCAGGCTCGTGCCGATAGATCATCTCGCCATCGCGCTCTATGGATTCGACCGTATAGGGCAGCGGGCGCACGCCTTCGTTCGCAATCGCGGCATAAAAGGCCGCGAGATCGATCGGGCGCACAGGCTGCGCACCGAGAACGAATGGGTAATAGCGTGCACATTCGCGGTAGATCTGTGCCTCGACGGCAAGCTCGCATAACCGGTTGAGGCTCGCCTCGGGTTTGTCAGCGATGCCGCCCTCGAGCAGATGCACGGTCGCAAGATTGCGCGAATTTTCGAGTGCCCGCCGCAGTGTGAGCGTGTCACCGCCGCTGCCGTCATAATTCTTGGGTGTCCAATAGTCTTTTGCGTTCCCGCCTCCTATGGGCGGCAGCGTGATCTCGTCATCCTCAACAAGGGTGTTCGGCTGCAAACCGCGGCCGAGAGTCGCAAGATAGCTCAGCGGCTTGATCGCAGAGCCGGGCTGGCGCACGGATTGCGTAGCGCGATTGAGCTGGCTGAGCGGATACGAGAAGCCGCCGGCCATGGCGAGAATGCGCCCCGTCTTGTTCTCGAGCGCCACGACCATGCCTTGCACAGTGGGACGCACGCGCAGCTCGGCGCGGGTGCCGCTCTTGTTTCTCCCGGTATCGCTGACTTGGACGAAGATAACGTCATAAACCGCGAGCTTGCGTTGCGCTGCGCCGTCGAGCGCGACCGGAAGCACGCGGCCGTCCGCGAGTCCAACCTTCCAGCTGTCCCCCTTCTTTCCTCCCGGTTTCTCCACAATGATCGCCGGCGTCCAATGCACGTCATAGAGCGGCAGCCGCGCGGCCGCGAGCGCCTGCTGCCAGGCCTGCCGGCGTTGTCTCTCGGTCGTTACGGTTTGCGCTGCCTCGATGCGCTTGACGGCCGGCGCGAGACTTGCCTCAGGCGCCCGGAAAATGCTGCGGCCAGCATTGCGCTCGTATCGCCACAAGCCCTCCTGCAGCGCCTGTTCCGCCGCACGCTGCAGTGGTGGGCTGATTGTGGAGCGGACAGTGTAGGAATTCGCGGTGATCGCATCGATCCCGGCCAGCGCCTTGGCCTCGCGCGCGACCTGATCGACGAAGTGGAAGCCGATATCACGGCGAGGCCGCTCGAACGCCACCATCGTCGGGAGCGCCGGCAAGCCGCGCCCAAGAGGTTCGCGGGTCACCCAGTCCTCATGCAGCCGGCTCAGTACATAAGCCAGCCGCTCCTGCGCACGGCCTGGATGGCGATCGGGCGAAAAGAAGTTCGGACCCTTCGTCAGGCCCGCGAGCAGCGCGCCTTCGACGAGCGTAAGGTCTTTCGCGTCTTTGCCGAAATAGCTTCGCGCGGCAAGCTCGATACCCCACGAGCTGCGTCCGAGATACACCGAATTCAGATAAAGCTCGAGAATCTCCGCCTTGCTGAGACTTTGCTCCACCCGGGAAGCCACCACCATCTCGCGAATCTTACGCTCATACGTCAGGTCTTCTCCGACGAGCAGGTTCTTGACGACCTGCTGCGTGATGGTGGAGCCGCCCTGCGGACGGCCGAATTTAGCCAGGTTGCCGATGAACGCGCGGATGAGCCCGCGTTCGTCCACCCCCGTGTGCTCGTAGAAGCGCTTGTCCTCGGCCGCGATGAAGGCCTTTTGCACGTGATCAGGGATATCGGCGAGCGTCACCCAGACGCGGCGCTGGTTTTCTTCGAAGATTTCCGCAAACGGGCCGCCCTTGCCATCGAGCACCACGCTCGCCCCCGGCAGCTTTAGTCCTTTGAGCTTGTTGTGGTCGGGAAGGTTCTTAAGCGCCTTGTTATAAAAGTCGATCACGTCACCGAGATCGACGGCGGGTGCGGCAACCCGCTCGTTTTTGCAGTATTGCCGGTAGGCCGTCACCAGGTCGGCAAAATTCATTCCGCGGAAGGCGATGCTTTCCCCCGCAATGGCCTGCGGATCGTCCATGGCGGTAGCAATCAGCTCGTCGAGATTAATGTCCTCGATATCGAAGGCCTTCCGCATGTGAGTGCAGCCTGCGCGCAAGAGCTGCGCGACGCGGGGCTGATCGACCGTGCGCTCGAATTGAGTCTGAAGCTTCTCGGGAGCCAACGTGACCTGGCTCAGCGCAAGCGCAGTCGCAAAGATCTTGACCAGGACCGTTTCCATCGAGAGCTCTTGGGCGAGTGGGAAGCTGGGAGAAGCTAGACCAAGAAGAAGACGCCCGTGGGCTCGCGGTTCCTTGATCCGCGAGAATTTACTCAAAGCGCTTCGCAGTATCGCATTCTACTGTGGGTCGCGCGCGCAAAGCGAGCCAAAGGAATGCATGTACCCGTGCATTCACCTTGCGTTGTATTCTAGGCTTAACGAACGCTAGCGTTAACGCAACCCGACTTTGTGCCGGCTCTATGACAGTGCAGTGAACGGCGCGCTAAGAAGTGTGACCAGGATCGAGATGCTTGTTGATCTGGGTTTCGCGCTCGTCGAGCGCTTTCGGCTTGGATCG
>DATCJI010000508.1:0-5043 GCA_036562835.1 Xanthobacteraceae bacterium
CGGACGTGGTGAAGCATCTCGATCCGATCTTCTCCGCGCTTGCGCCGGGGCGCGGAAACATTCCGCGCATGCCCGGACGCCCGCCCGACAGCGGCACCGCCGAGAACGGCTATTTGCATTGCGGACCGAACGGCGGCGGCCACTTCGTCAAGATGGTGCACAACGGCATAGAATACGGCGTGATGGCCGCCTATGCGGAAGGCCTTGCGGTGCTCAAGGCCGCGAATGTGGGCAAGGCCGATCACGCCGTCGATGCCGAAACGACGCCGCTGCGCGAGCGCGAGCATTATCAATACGACTTTAATCTGGCGGAGATCACGGAGGTATGGCGGCGCGGCAGCGTCATCGCATCGTGGCTGCTCGACCTTTCCGCGGCTGCGCTGATCAAGGATCCGGAGCTGTCAGGCTTTGCGGGCCGGGTTTCGGATTCCGGCGAAGGACGCTGGACCATCAAGGCCGCGATCGACGAAGGCGTGCCGGCGCATGTTCTGTCGTCGGCGCTGTACGAGCGTTTCAGCTCGCGCGGCGAGGCGGAGTTCGCGAATAAAGTGCTTTCGGCCATGCGTTACGAGTTCGGCGGGCACGTGGAGAAGCCGGCAACAAAATAAAAGGACGCGGCATCATGCTGGAGAAAGCAGGAGCGACTCGCACGAGCGGGGGCGAGCAGCTCGATCAGCTCGCCATCAATACCATCCGCACACTCTCGATTGATGCGGTTCAGCAGGCGAAGTCCGGCCATCCCGGCACCCCCATGGCGCTGGCACCACTGGTTTACACGATCTGGAACCGGGTCATGCGGTTCGACCCGAAAGATCCGATCTGGCCCAACCGCGACCGTTTCGTGCTGTCGAACGGGCACGCCTCCATGCTGCTCTGGTCGATGTTGTATCTGACCGGCACGCAGGCGGTGAACGCCGACTATGAGCTTGTCGGCAAGCCGTCGGTCACGCTCGACGACATCCGGCACTTCCGCCAGCTCGACAGCAAGGCACCCGGCCATCCGGAATATCACTGGACCTCGGGCGTGGAGACGACGACCGGCCCATTGGGGCAGGGCATCGCCACCAGCGTCGGCATGGCGATTGCGCGAAAATGGCTTGGCAGCCGCTACAACCGGCCGGGCTTCGAAATTTTTGATTACAATATTTATACGGTTTGCGGCGACGGCGACCTCATGGAGGGGGTCGGCTCGGAAGCCGCTTCGCTCGCCGGGCATCTGGAGCTCGACGACCTCTGCTGGATCTACGACAATAACCACATCAGCATCGAAGGCAGCACGCGTCTTGCATTCACCGAAGATGTGGCGGCGCGTTTCATTGCCTATGGGTGGAACGTCCTGCGCGTCGGAGATGCCAATGATATCGAGCAGATCGAACGCGCACTCGCGGTTTTCCGCGAGACCAAAGGCCGGCCCACGCTGATCATTCTGCACAGCCATATCGGTTATGGCTCGCCGCACCTCGTCGATACGTCAGCGGCGCATGGGGAGCCGCTCGGCGAGGAGGAGGTCCGGCTCACCAAGCACGCCTATGGTTGGCCGGAAGACGCGACGTTCTTCGTACCCGAAGGCGTGCGCGAGCATTTCGATGCCGGCATTGGCAAGCGCGGCAAAGCCGCGCGCGAGCAGTGGCAATCGCTGTTTTCCGGATACAGCCGGGAATTTCCGACTCTCGCCGCCGAGATTGAGCAGATGCAACGCCGCGGGCTGCCCGCCGGGTGGGACCGCGGCCTCCCTGCATTTGCGCCCGACGCAAAGGGGATTGCCGGCCGCGATGTGTCCGGAAAAGTGCTCAATGCTCTCGGGCAGAATATTCCCTGGCTCGTCGGCGGCGCCGCCGATCTCGCGCCCTCGACCCGAACGGAGCTAAAGTTTCCCGGCGCGGGCGATTACGATGCGGCGACGCCCGATGGGCGCAACCTGCATTTCGGCGTGCGGGAGCACGCGATGGCAGCCATCTCAAACGGTTTGTCGCTATCGAAACTGCGGCCATTCGCGTCGACCTTCTTCATCTTCAGCGATTACGCGCGGCCGGCGATCCGCCTCGCCGCCATCATGGAGCTGCCAGTCATCTGGGTGTTCTCCCACGATGCCATGGGAGACGGCGAGGACGGGCCGACGCACCAGCCGGTCGAGCAACTCATCTCCATGCGCGCCATTCCGGGCCTGGTGCTGCTTCGCCCTGCGGACGCCAACGAGGTGGTCGAGGCGTATCGTTACGTCATGCAGTTGCGGCACAAGCCGGCCGCGATCGTGGTGTCGCGACAGGCACTGCCCACCTTCGACCGGAGCCGCTACGCGTCTGCTGCAGGTGTCGCGCGCGGCGCCTATGTGCTCGCCGACGCGAAGGACGCTGCGCCCGAGATCATTCTGATCGCCACCGGCAGCGAAGTTTCACTCGCCATTGATGCGTACGAAAAACTGAAAAGTGACGGAATTCGCTGCCGCGTTGTGTCGATGCCGTCGTGGGATATTTTTGAGGATCAGCCGCAAGCCTATCGCGAGGCCGTGCTGCCGCCGCAGGTGACGGCGCGCATTGCCATCGAGCAGGGATCGACGCTCGGCTGGGACCGCTATGTGGGACCACGCGGCAAAGTCATCGGCATGAAAACGTTCGGCGCCTCGGCCCCGCTCAAAGAGCTGCAACGCAAATTCGGCTTCGAGCCTGAGCGGATCGTGGACCTCGCACGGGAGATGCTCGCATGCAGGAACTGACTCGCACGCAGCGGTCCGCGGTCAGCGAGAGCGCCGCGGCGCCGCCTTGCGCCATGGTGATTTTCGGAGCGGCCGGAGACCTCACCAAGCGTCTGCTGGTGCCAGCGCTCTATGAGCTGGTGCGCGCGCAACAGCTGCCGCCGCAGTTTCAGCTGATCGGGGTTGCCACTACGCGGCAAACCACGGAGGAGTGGCGCACCAATCTCGCGGACATGATGCAAGAGTTCGTGGCGCACGGCGGCGGCGAATTCAGCGCCGACCGTCTGGATCGGCCGGCATGGAGCTGGCTCACCCAGCGCATGACCTATCTTGCGGGCGACCTTAACGAGGCGGAAACCTACCGCAAAGTCGGCGCGCAGCTCGCCGAGGCTGATCAGAAAGCGGGCACCGCGGGCAATTATCTGTTCTACCTGGCCATCCCGGACCGATTGTTCGCGAGTGCTGTCGCAGGTCTGAGCGCGGCGGGACTGACGGAGGAAACCGACCGACGCTGGCGTCGCGTCGTGATCGAGAAGCCGTTCGGGCACGATCTCGCTTCGGCGCAAGCGCTCAATGCCGAGATCCTCAAGACCCTGCGCGAGCAGCAAATCTACCGAATAGATCATTTCCTCGGCAAGGAGACGGTGCAGAACCTCATGGCTTTGCGCTTTGCCAACGGGTTATTCGAGCCGATCTGGAACCGCGGACACATCGATCACGTGCAGATCACCGCTGCCGAGACGGTGGGCGTCGAGCGGCGGGGCAAGTTCTACGAAAAGACCGGCGCGTTGCGCGACATGGTGCCGAACCACCTGTTTCAGCTGCTCGCCATGACCGCGATGGAGCCACCGACCTCGTTCGATGCGGACGCGGTGCGCACGAAAAAGGCGGAAGTGATCAAGGCGCTGCGGCCGATGACCGAGGAACAGGCGCTGCGGAATTCCGTGCGCGGGCAATATGGCGCGGGCATCGTCATGGGCAAACGCGTGAATGCCTATCGGGCCGAGCCCGAGGTCGCGCGGGAGTCGGCGACGGAGACTTTCGTCGCGTGCAGGCTGCTCATCGACAACTGGCGCTGGGCCGGCGTGCCGTTCTACCTGCGCACGGGCAAGTGCATGTCGCGCCGGCGTACCGAGATAGCCATTCTTTTCCATCAGGCGCCGTACTCGATTTTCCGCGGCACGGACGTGGAGCGCATGCATCCGAACTGGATGATTTTGCGCATTCAGCCGGATGAGGGGATTGCATTGGAGTTCGCGGCCAAGCGGCCGGGCCCATCCGTCGTGCTTGACAGCGTGAGCATGGATTTCTGCTATCAAACGTATTTCAAGACGCCGCCCAATACCGGCTATGAGACGTTGCTGTATGACTGCATGATCGGAGACGCCACGCTGTTCCAGCGCGCCGACAATATCGAGGCGGGCTGGGCGGCGGTGCAGCCGATCCTGGATGCGTGGGCAAAGCACGTGCCGGAGGATTTTCCGAACTATCCGGCGGGGACGGACGGCCCCGCCGCCGCGGAGGAGCTTCTCGCGCGCGATCGCCGCACCTGGCGCTCGCTGCAATTGCCGAACCGATGCGCTCCGAATGGAACGTAAGGCGACAGAACCCGCATTCATTGTCGTGATGGGCGTGTCCGGCTCGGGCAAGAGCACGATAGGCGCCAAGCTCGCTGTCTCGCTCAAATGGGATTACGAGGACGCGGACTCGTTTCACCCGCGCGCCAACGTGGAAAAGATGCATGCGGGCCACCCGCTCACGGACGAGGATCGATGGCCCTGGCTCGAGGCCATTGCCGCATGGATGGACGAGGCGCGGCGCAAGGCGCACCAGGCGGTGATCGGCTGCTCGGCGCTCAAGCGCGCCTATCGGCAAGTGCTGATGGATGACCATTCGGACGTTCGGCTGGTTTATCTGAAGGGCTCGCGCGAGGAGATCGCATCCAGGCTCGCGCTAAGGCATGGTCATTTCATGCCGGCCTCTCTACTGGACAGCCAGTTCGGTGCGCTGGAAGAGCCGGGGGAGGAGGAACGGCCGGTCGTCGTCTCCATCGAGGGAACGCCGCAGGACATCGTGGATCGCATTCTTGCGGCGCTGGGGATGAAGGATCGGAGGACGGAACGAGGCAGTAGCGTCACCCGCCCCTGACCGCGCGAAAACTTCGGAAACTCCGACTTGTGAACGTACGCTTAGAGCGTATATACATCCATGCTCTTCGAGTGGGATGAGGACAAGAGTCGTCGCACTTTGAGCGCGCGCGGTTTCGGATTCGACTACGCAGCCCGCATTTTTCTGGGCGCCACGCTGGAGAAGGAGGATACACGGCAGGACTATGGTGAATTCGAATGCAG
>DATCJI010000383.1:0-2245 GCA_036562835.1 Xanthobacteraceae bacterium
AGCGGGAATGGCCATTCTTAAGATCGCGCGCATGGGCCATCCGGTATTGCGACGGCCGGCGGACCCGGTGCCCGACCCCACCGCCCCGCAAATTCGTTCCCTGGTCGCGGACATGATCGAGACCATGACGGATGCAAACGGCGCAGGGCTTGCCGCTCCGCAGGTGCATGTGCCGCTCAGAGTGGTCGTATTTCACGTGCCTGAAGAGCGCGCACGGCGGGAAAACGACGAGCCGGCGTCCCTGACGGCTCTGATCAACCCCGAGATCGTGGCCCTCACCGATGACAAGATCGAGGGGTGGGAGGCCTGCCTATCCGTCCCCGGTCTCGCCGGCAAGGTTCCCCGCTATAGCCGCATCCGCTACTCGGGCTTGACGCCCGAGGGCGGCCTCATCGAGCGCGAAGTGCAGGGATTCCATGCCCGGGTCGTGCAGCATGAATGCGACCACCTGGACGGCATCCTCTATCCGCAACGCATGGCGGATCTCTCGATGCTCGTCTTCGTCGAGCATATGGGCAGGGAATTTTCTCCAGATTGACCTGAACGGAGCACAGGAAAAGCAATGGCCATCGAGCAAACGCGGCATGCGCTATTGGAAGCGACGCTGCCGCATGTCCCCTTCGATGGCTGGACGGGAGCAGCCGTCACGGCCGGCGCGCGCAATCTTGGCTTGAGCCCGGCGGAAGTTGCCAACGCTTTTCCCGGCGGTCCCATCGAAATGATCGAGTTGATGAGCCTTGAGGCCGACCAGCGCATGTTGGAGGCCCTGGAGCGCGAGGACCTTGCCTCTATGAAAGTGCGCGAGCGCGTGGCGCTCGCGGTCCGCAGGCGGCTGGAGCTTTATGTTGCCGACCGCGAGGCCGTGCGCCGCGCGCTAGCGATGCTGGCCTTGCCGCATAACAGCGTGCTTGCGCTCAGGCTGCTTTACCGGACAGTGGATGCGATCTGGTATGCGGCGGGCGATACCGCGACCGATTTCAACTTCTACACCAAGCGCGCGCTTCTCGCCGGTGTCTACGCTGCCACGGTTCTAGCCTGGCTCGACGATCGCTCGCCAGGGCTCGAGGAAACCTGGCGGTTCCTAGATCGCCGCATCAACGATGCGATGCGGCTGCCGCAAATGGCTCAGCGCTTCGCCACTCCGCTGCGGTGGCTGCCCAACCCGGTGTACTTGTTTCGGCAAGCCCGCCAAGACGGCAGAAGACGGGCGCCGCGGGGAAGGCCGCCGGGCTAGCTTTTCCGCTGGGGCCGTTTCGGGGAGAGCCGCGTGACATGGCCCATCTTGCGGCCTGGCCGCGCCTCCCGCTTGCCGTAGAGATGCAGCTTGGCTCCTGGTTCGGCCAGGATCTCGGCCCAGCGTTCCACCTCCTCGCCGAGCAGGTTCTTCATCACAGCGTCTGAATGGGCATTCGGTGACCCGAGCGGCAGCCCCGCAATCGCGCGGACGAACTGCTCGAATTGACTGGTGATACAGCCATCGAGCGTCCAGTGCCCTGAATTGTGGGGGCGGGGCGCGAGCTCGTTCACCAAGACATCGCCTCGCGGCGTGACGAACATCTCGACTGCAAGGACCCCGACCAGCTTCAATTCCTCGGCAATGTGGCGCGCAATCGCTTCCGCGCGCATCGCTACTGGCGCCGAAATCCGCGCCGGGGCGATCGTGGTGTCGAGAATGTGATTGCGATGCTGGTTCTCGACGGGGACATAGGATGCCATCTGGCCCTCGACCCCGCGCGCCACAATCACCGAAGCCTCGAGCGCGAAATCGACGAAGGCTTCGAGAATGCCGATGCCGCCGCCCATGGCCCGCCATGCATCGTCGAGATTGGTATCGGCATCAATGCGGACCTGACCTTTGCCGTCATAGCCGTAGCGCGTGCTCTTCAGGATTGCCGGGCGCCCGATATCCCGCACGGCGCGTTCGAGGCTTTCGGCGCGCGCGATCTCCTGATAACGCGTGGTCGGCACGCCGATCGAGGCGAGGAAATCCTTCTCCTTCAGACGGTCTTGCGCAATCGCCAGAACGTGCGGGGCGGGCCTCAGCGGCTTAAGGGCCGATAGCATCTCGGCGCTGCGCGACGGCACGTTCTCGAATTCGAAGGTGATCAGATCGACCGCCGTAGCGAAGCCGGCCAAAGCCGCTTCATCGTCATAAGGTGCTTGCGTATGCCCAGCGGCCACGTCGAAGGCGGGGGAGTGGGGCTCGGGGCAGTAAACATGACAGCGATAGCCAAGTTGCGCGGCC
>DATCJI010000525.1:0-2182 GCA_036562835.1 Xanthobacteraceae bacterium
TTTGAGGGCCTGCGCACGCTTTGGAGTGCAACGAAGGCCAGCAATCCTGACGTGTTCGAAAATCTGTACCCCCTCGTTTCCGTCCAGGAGAACAGCCGCACCAGAGCCCCACAGTTGCGGCTCATCGTAGGTCCCTTCGCCGATTGGGAAGCAGTCGATCGATTTTGCGCAGCCGTGACAGGGGCACGCGTTGTATGTCAGGCGACAGCTTTTGCGGGCCAGCGCCTGGCCGATGCGGAAAGGCCGGCTGAGCGCAAGGCTGCGGGGCCTCGTCAAAGGGTTGCGCCATCAGCGCAGCCCCGTCTGTTCGGCCTGTTCTAGCTAAATTGCCAAAATCAGTTGATAAGAAATCCGTCGTCCTGAGGTGCGAGCGAGCGTAGCGAGCGCGCGGTAAGCGGTGCGCCATGAGTTTCTATCGACAGCGCATCCTGGCGATCCTTCTCATTGCATGCGCGTCCTTCTGCGTGGCGCTGTGCTTGCGGTATCTGCTCATTGAAAATTCCACAATCGGCGCGATGTGCGAAGGATGGGCAAGCGGCTGGGCATGCGCGTCCCGGAGGGCCATCATTATGGTCGTTCAATCTGTGGCGCTCGGCTGGATTGCCCTCCTCGCAGCAGCGCTCAATCTGCTGCGCCCCTCTCTCTGGAAATGCAGCCTCGCGGTTGCGGCAACAAGCTGCGGGCTCGTGCTGTACAATGCGGGGCTTGCGGGTCTCGCTGTCGCTCTCCTGCTGCTTACGCTTGCGCGTGTTTCGCCAAAAGCAGTGTGCATGCGAGCGCAATAAATCCCGTGGCCAACCAGCAGGCCTGCCAATTTGCAAAAGCCTCATGCATGGCGATGTAAACGGCCGCGAGCGTCAGCGTGATCGCGAAAGCAAGCTCTGCGCGAGGCGGACGCAGCGGAAGCTTCCAACGCGCAGTCACCAGCAAGGGAACGACCGCGGCAGTGAGTGCCGCATATGGAAAGTCTCGGTACCGCGGGTCGAAGACGAGCGCGACCGCAGCCTGCGTTGCAATGACCAAGAGCGCGAGCCGCAGGGCGCCCAGCCACCAGGCAAAGGCGCCGAGCCGCGGGGTTTTGGGTTCGATGATTTCGGATAAAACAGGCGCGTCCTGGCCATTGGCCAGAGCGCGCGCGCCGAGCACGGGCAAAACGAGCGCAACGATGCTCCAGATCGAGGTGCGCAGCGCATCGACAAGGGAGAACGTTTCGAGCGCGGCGTTTTCGACGGTCCAGCCCGCCAATCCCGACGAGATCAGGGCAATCACCCCCGCGCGAGGCCACACGCGCCGCAGCTCAGGCTTGTCCGTCGGACGTCGCATGGCCGCGGCGAGAACGAGCGCGGCCATGGCAATCCCACCGAACGCCTGCCATCGCCAGTATGGATGGTCCGAAACCGTGCCGCCCCAGGCGAATTTCGGCGTGCGCCTGACGTTATCGTAAAGTCCCCAATGTCCGCCTACGGTGCCCTCGAGCCGGGCCTTCCACCACTGGTCGTACGCCTCGATAAGGTTGATCCGGTAGTTCTCCCTATCCCCAAACAAGAGCACCTCATGGAGCGTGCGGGCTTGATTTGATGGCGAGGGTAATGCGCCTTCGCGCATGCGCCCCGCGCTCGGCCAGCCGAATTCGCCGATAAAGACTTCTTTTCCAGGAAAGAACGCGGCGATCTGCCCGCGTATCGCGCGCACATGTTGCGCCGCCTGCCCGGCCCGGATGGGGACGTCTTCCCAGTAGGGCAGAATGTGAATGGTCACAAAATCGACCTCGTTCGCAAGCTCGCGGTTGCGGAGCCAAAACTCCCACACATCGGCATAAGTCACGGGGACGCCGACCTTCGCCTTTACTTCGCGGATCGTGCGCGCGAGCGCTCCTGCAGACATGTCCCGGCGCAGCAAGACCTCGTTGCCGACGATCACGGCTGCGATCGTGTCGGGATATTGCTGTGCGAGCCGGATTACTGTCGCGATCTCGCGAGCGTTGCGCTCGGGCTGCGGAGAAAGCCAGAGGCCCTGCATGACCTTCATGCCGTAGCTTTTTGCGATACCGGCGATGCGATCAAGGCCGTGATCCACCGAGTAGGTCCGCACGCAGTCGGTAATGGCACTCAATTGGGCAAGATCCGCCTCGATCAACTGCGGGTCTACCGGCACATCCGGATCGAGCGGACTCTCGTTTGTC
>DATCJI010000005.1:0-6719 GCA_036562835.1 Xanthobacteraceae bacterium
CTGAAGGAGCAGCTGCTGCAGATGCAGCAGATGGGCGGCATGACGGGATTGATGGGCATGCTTCCGGGCGTTGCCAAAATGAAGAACCAGCTCGCCGCCGCCAATCTCGATGAGCGCGTGCTCAAACGTCAGGTTGCGATCATCGACTCGATGACGCCGAAGGAGCGGAAGACTCCCGATCTCCTGAAAGCGAGCCGCAAGAAGCGCATCGCCGCGGGGTCGGGCACGCGCGTCGAGGACGTCAACCGCATGCTCAAGATGCATCGCACCATGGCGGACGTCATGAGGGCGCTGGGCTCGGGAAAGCGCGGGCCGCTCGCCGGCTTTGCCAACATGCTCGGGCTTGGTGGCGGCATGCCCAGCCCCGAGCAGATGCAGAAGCTCGCGGAAAAAATGCCCGGCGGCTTGCCGTCGGGCGGCCTTCCGGGTCTGCCGCCCAATATGCCTGGTGCGTTGCCGGGTAACTTGCCGGGCCTCGGCGCGAAATTCCCCGGCTTGCCCGGACTGGGCCCCTTCCCGGGAAAGAAGAAGTGACAATCCCGTGTATTGCGCCAACTCTCCGGCCTGCTCCCCTCCCCCGCGAGCAGCGTTCTTGCGCTGCGAGTGTGGGGAGGGGCTGGGGGTGGGGGCTCTTTCTCCACGTCGATAAACCAACCCCCACCCCTAACCCCTCCCCACAAGGGGGAGGGGAACACACCGAGCGTGCGGCTCAACTGAAGACCAAAAAGGAAAGCGAATGTCTCTGAAAATTCGGCTGGCGCGCGCCGGCACCAAGAAGCGTCCTGTCTACCATGTCGTGATTGCCGACAGCCGTTCACCCCGTGACGGCCGTTTCATCGAGCGGCTGGGGTATTTCAATCCGCTGCTGCCGAAGGAGAAGACGGAACGGCTCAAGGTCGACCTCGAAAAGGTGAAGGCATGGCTTGCGAAAGGAGCCTTGCCGACGGATCGTGTGCTTCGCTTCCTCGACGAGGCCGGCGTGATGAAGCGCGAGCCGCGCAAGAATCCGAACCGCGCGGTGCCGCGCAAGGAACGCAAGCGTCTTGCCGAGGAGGCCGCCAAGGCCGCAGAGGCGGCCAAAGCCGCAGCCGCCGCGAAGACGTGAGCACCATCGTCATGGGGCTTGACACCGCAAGTCGGATTTATCCGACTTGCGGCAGTATTAAACTGCAGACCTCGGACAGGCCCGAGGTCTGATGCCATCCCCGTCTTGTGACAAAAAGGAAGAAAGACGTGGATGCGCGGATCAAGTCCGCGCATGACGAGCCGACGGCGCGCGTCTGCGTTGCCCAGATCGGCGCGCCGCATGGACTGCGTGGCGAGGTGAAGCTCCGATCCTTTACCGCCGATCCCATGGCGGTCGCGGATTATGGGCCGCTCGAGAACGAGGATGGAACGGCGGGATTTGAGATCGAGGATCTGCGGCAAAGCACCAGTCGTGGCAGCGATTACGTCATTGTTCGGTTACGCGGTGTTGCCGATCGTGGCGCCGCAGATCGCCTGAAGGGCGTGAAGCTCTTTGTTCCGCGCGATCGCTTGCCCTCACCTGAGCCCGACGAGTTCTATCACGCCGATCTCATTGGGCTGCGCGCGGTAACTTGCGAAGGTGCCGAGGTGGGCAATGTCATCGCGGTGCACGATTTCGGCGCCGGCGCGGTACTCGAAATTGCCGGAGGCAGCGGCGAACTAATGGTGCCATTCACCGACGCATGCGTGCCGACCGTCGACGTTGAGGCGGGGGTGGTTGTCGTCATAATTCCAGAAGAAGCTCGTAGCCCGGATTGAGCGAAAGCGAAATCCGGGAAAATTGCCCCGGATGTCGCTGCGCTCCATCCGGGCTACAAAGTCATGATCATGTGGCGAGCCAGCGTTCTGACGATTTTTCCGGAAATGTTTCCGGGCCCGCTCGCTTTCAGCCTGGCCGGCAAAGCGCTGGGCGCAGGCATCTGGTCAGTCGACACGCACGACATCCGCGAGCACGCAACCGACAAGCACCGGTCCGTGGACGACACGCCCGCGGGCGGCGGTCCCGGCATGGTCATGCGGGCCGACGTCATTGCGCGCGCGCTCGACGCCGCCGCACCCGCGCCGGACACGCGCCCTCGTCTCCTGATGAGCGCGCGAGGCACCCCGCTGACCCAGGAGCGGGTCGAGGCGCTCGCGCGGAGCAATGGCGTCGTTCTCATCTGCGGGCGTTTCGAAGGGGTCGATGAGCGCGTAATCGAGAGCCGCAACATCGAGGAGATTTCGGTGGGCGATTACGTCCTGTCTGGCGGCGAGCTCGCGGCGTTCGTCTTGCTCGACGCGTGCGTTCGCCTTCTGCCCGGCGTCATGGGCAAACAAGCTTCGGCCGAGGAGGAAAGCTTCGCGCAGGGACTCCTTGAATATCCGCAATATACGCGTCCGCAGCTTTGGGAGGGCCGCACCATTCCGGAAATACTCACGAGCGGCGATCATGCGAAGATCGCCGCGTGGCGCAGAGAGCAGGCCGAGCGCCTCACGCGCGAACGGCGCCCCGATCTCTGGGCAAGTCGGAAAAAGCGCACACCGTGACAAAGCGGCGCGCCTGCCCTAAAACGCGCCCCGAAGCAGAAACAAAGCCAAGAATGCGCGCCGCACCGGCTGGCGCTGCCGATGGAGACTCCCATGAATCTGATCCAGGAGCTCGAAAAGGAGCAGATCGCAAAGCTTTCCGCCGGCAAGCAAATTCCCGATTTCGGACCCGGCGACACCGTGCTCGTCAACGTCAAGGTGGTCGAAGGCGAGCGCAGCCGCCTCCAGGGCTATGAGGGCGTCTGCATCGGGCGCTCAGGGTCGGGGCTCAACGAGAATTTCACCGTGCGCAAGATTTCGTATGGCGAGGGCGTGGAGCGCGTTTTCCCGCTCTATTCGCCCATGATCGATTCCATCAAGGTCGTGCGCCGCGGCAAGGTACGGCGCGCGAAGCTGTATTACCTGCGCGGACGCCGCGGCAAGGCAGCGCGCATTACCGAGCGCCAGGATCACCGGCCGGGCGAGCAGGAGGCTGCGGCGCCTGAGCGCGCCGCCGAGTAGCGCTACACCTCCACCGTCGCGAACTCGGCGGGCATGATGATCTCGAGCACCTCGCAGTCCTCCGAATAGTCGAGGACCACGTGCTCGATGCGCGGCGGCTGGATCCAGGCGCTGCCTGCGCGCATGACATGCGCGCCCTGGCCCTCAAACTCGGTCTTCATCCAGCCTTTGAGCACGTAGACCATCTGGAAATCGACGTCGTGATAATGACGCTTGGACACCTCTTCAGGCCGGCACGGCGGGACAAGACGGATGACGTGCGCCTGCACCATGCCGTGCGTCGCCTGGCCGATCCCGAGATCGCGATATTTGGCATAGCGGCGGAGCCCGGCTTTGAAATCCTCGTCGCGGTGATGGCTCACGGTGAATTTTTGCGGCTTGCGCGCGCGCGACCGCGCCTTGCTTCCTGCTTTGGCGGGGGGGCGGTGCCGGCGCTCGGCAAGACCGCGGCGGGTGCTCGCAATTCCCGAACGCGGGGATTTCGGTTTCGCTTTCGGTTTTGCCCTGGCCACGATTTCCTCCCTGCTGTCCGTAACGGGTCGAAGCGAGCGTATCCTCTTCCACGCGCTTGCAACAGCGCTCCGCACAGCATATTCCGCGAACGGATATGAGTTCGGAGCAATTCGGCATGCCAAAGCCGCGTACCCTGTACGATAAAATCTGGGAGGATCATCTCATCGATGAGGAGCCGGATGGAACCGCGCTCATCTACATCGATCGGCACCTCGTGCACGAAGTAACCAGCCCGCAGGCGTTCGAAGGGCTGCGCCTCTCTGGCCGCAAGGTACGCGCTCCGGAAAAGACGCTTTGTGTCGTTGACCATAACGTGCCCACCACGGACCGCTCGCTGCCCAATCCTGATCCGGAGAGTGCGGCGCAGATCGCCTATCTCGCGGAGAACGTGAAGCTCTTCGGGCTCGACTATTTCGACGAGTTCGACAAGCGCCAGGGCATCGTCCACATCATCGGGCCGGAGCAGGGCTTTACGCTGCCGGGCACAACCATCGTCTGCGGGGACAGCCACACGGCGACCCACGGCGCTTTTGGCGCGCTCGCCTACGGTATCGGCACGTCCGAGGTGGAGCACGTGCTCGCGACGCAGACGCTGATCCAGAAGAAATCGAAAAACATGCGCGCGGTGGTGAACGGAAAGCTGCCGCCCGGCGTCACCGCCAAGGACATTATCCTCGCCATCATCGGGGAGATCGGCACTGCCGGCGGCACCGGCCATGCGCTCGAATATGCGGGCGCGGCGATCGAGGCGCTCTCGATGGAAGGACGCATGACGGTCTGCAACATGTCCGTCGAGGCCGGCGCTAAAGCGGGATTCATCGCACCCGATGCGAAGACATTTGAATATCTGAAAGACCGGCCGCGCTCGCCCAAAGGCAAGCAGTGGGACGAGGCGATGCGCTATTGGGAAACGCTGCGCTCCGACGAAGGCGCCCATTTCGACCGCGAGATCGTGCTCGATGCCGCCAAGCTTCCCCCGCTGGTTACCTGGGGCACCAATCCCGAGCAGGTGATTGCTGTCAACGGCCGGGTGCCACGTCCGGAAGAGATTTCCGACGACAAGAAACGGCGCGCCGCGGAGACCTCGCTCGCCTATATGGGACTAAAGGGCGGCGAGAAGATCACCGACATTCGGCTCGACCGCGTCTTCATCGGCTCGTGTACCAATGCGCGGATCGAAGACCTGCGCGTGGTGGCGCGCCTGGTCGACGGCAAGCAGGTGAGCTCTTCCGTCAAAGCCATGATCGTGCCGGGCTCGGGCCTCGTAAAGGAGCAGGCCGAGGCGGAAGGGCTCGACCGCATTTTCGTGAACGCCGGTTTCGAATGGCGGGAGCCGGGCTGCTCCATGTGTCTTGCCATGAATCCCGACAAGCTCGCGCCCGGCGAACGCTGCGCCTCGACCTCGAATCGCAATTTCGAGGGGCGCCAGGGCTACAAGGGGCGCACCCATCTCGTCTCCCCGGCAATGGCCGCAGCCGCCGCCATCGCCGGCCATTTCGTCGACGTGAGAGAATTAGGCATTACGCCATAGGCGTCATGGCCGGGCTTGTCCCGGCCATCCACGTCTTTCGTTGCAACAAAACGTGGATGCGCGGGTCAAGCCCGCGCATGACGGACTTCTTAGCGCACCCACCAGCACCGCATTTGCGGCGTGATCACGGGTCCGCTGACGCGGTTCTCCGGCGCAAGCCACGACGTGCATTGGCGTACCGCGCCCGGCCCCGGATATTCGTATTTGTAAGGAACCGGATAAGTCGTGGAATAATAGCGGTACGGATAGATCGGGGTGACGCGAATGCGCGTGCGCGCGAAGGCCTGGCCGAAGGAAACCCCGAGCATGCCCAGGCTCAGCGCAAGGATGAGAACTCGGTGCGGCACGCGCGGTCGCTCTTGGTCGTTAGCCTTCTGCGAGTACTTTCACTAGAAAAGCGGCATGAATGAGCCTTCGGCTGACGATCCGCTCGCATGGCGCGGCATCAAAGCCCCGTCGCTTGGCGAAATCGAAGTGATCGCGCAGGCGGCGTTTCGGCGCCTGCCGCAAAGATTTCGCGCATTATGCGACGGACTTGTCATCCAGGTCGATGACTTTCCGGAAGAGCAGGTGCTCAACGAGCTGGGTGCGCAGAGCGACTTCGATCTGCTCGGATTGTTTCAGGGCCTGGGACTGCCGTTTCGTTCCGAAAGCGCGCCCGTGCAGATGCCCAACATGATCTGGCTTTTCCGCCGCCCCATTCTGGACTATTGGGCCGAGCACGACGAAACTCTCGGCGCGATCATCACGCACGTGCTGGTGCATGAGATCGGTCACCATTTCGGGCTTTCCGACGACGACATGACGCAAATCGAAGCCGCAGCGGCGTAACCAAGTATTCGTCACCCGCGGGCTTGACCCGCGGGTCCATCTTCCTTTGCAAGATGGATTGCCGGGTCAAGCCCGGCAATGACGAACAGAAAGGAGGACTGATGCAAAAATTCACAACCGTCGAAGGTGTCGCAGCGCCGCTCAAGAATATCAATGTCGATACCGACATGATCATTCCCAAGCAGTATCTGAAGACGGTCAAGCGCACCGGCCTGGCAAAGGGACTCTTTGCCGAGAAGCGTTACCGTGACGACGGGAGCGAGAACCCCGATTTCGTGCTCAACAAGCCTGCCTACCGCAAAGCCAGGATTCTCGTTGCCGGCGACAATTTCGGCTGCGGCTCATCGCGCGAGCACGCGCCCTGGGCGCTGATGGATTTCGGCATCCGCTGCGTCATCTCCACCTCGTTTGGCGACATCTTCTACAACAACTGTTTCAAGAACGGGCTTTTGCCCATCAAGGTGTCGCCGGAAGATTTGGAGAAGCTGTTCGACGATGCCGAGCGCGGCGCCAACGCGACGCTCACGATTAATCTGGAGAAACAGGAGATCAGGGGACCGGACGGCGGGATGATAAAGTTCGATGTCGATCCTCACCGCAAGCACTGCCTGCTCAACGGCCTCGACGACATCGGCCTGACCATGGTCAAGAGCGACAAGATCGACAGCTTCGAGCAGAACGCCGCCGCGGCGCGGCCTTGGGCGTGAAGGAGTCGGTCATTCCGGGTCGCCGCGCAGCGAGGAGCCCGGAATCCATACCCCCGGCGCTCGGGAATATGGATTCCGGGCTC
>DATCJI010000083.1:0-2743 GCA_036562835.1 Xanthobacteraceae bacterium
GAGAAGTTTGTGAAAGACTTCGCCGCCGCCTGGTCGAAGGTGATGAACGCCGATCGCTTTGATCTTGCCGCCTGATCTCGGCTGCACTGCAGGGGCGGGTTTGAGGCCCGCCCCACCTCGGCCTGGCTCTCAGCGCTTCGCGATTACCACTTCCAGATATTCGCCGTGTATGATCGCGCTGCCGTCGCGCGCGCGATTGAACTCACCGATCAGGGCGATGAGGTCACCCGCCAACGCGTCCTGCGCGTTCGGCTCGAGCGCGGCAAACGCCTTGACCATCGGTCCATAGAACGTTCTGAAGACGTCAAGCCAGTGCTCGGGCGATCGATAGCGGAACACGAACATGCGTGGCTCCGCAACTATCTCCCTGGCGTGAGCGCCGAACATCTCCTCCAAACGCGCGCGGGTGCCCCAGAGCGCAGGTGATTTGACGCCGGAGGGCGGCGGCAGATACTTGCCGAGTGTCCTGAAAACCTGGCCGATGAAGCCCGGCGGTGTCCAATTGGCGAGGCCGATCTTGCCGCCTGGCTTGCAGACGCGCAGCAACTCGGAAGCAGCCTTGTCCTGATCGGGCGTGAACATGACGCCGAATGTGGAAACGACCACGTCAAAGCTCGCATCCTCGAAGGGGAGCGCCTCGGCATCAGCCTCGCGGAAATTCACCTTCAGTCGCTCGGCAGTGGCACGTTCGCGCGCGCCCTCAAGCAGCGCGGGCGCGTAGTCGGTCGAGGTTACATCACACCAGCGCCGCGCGGCGGCGAGGGTTACGTTGCCGTTCCCGGCTGCCACATCGAGCACCTTGCTGCCGGGGCGAAGATCGAGCGCTTCGCACAGTTGCTCGCCCACGATCTGCAGGGTCGTGCCGACCACGGCGTAGTCACCCGACGACCAGGCACCCTGCTGGCGCTGCTTGACCACGCCGAGATCGGCTTGTGCGATCGCGGGCTTGATAAGGGTTGCTGTCGATGACATGGGAGTGCTCCTTAACTTTCCAAGTCGCGACAGTATCGCCCATGCCGTTGTGTGGCATTGAGGCGGCATTGATTTTACATTGAGGGATGCTTGATTTTTTGTGCCGGCAAGGCCACGCCGCATCGACGGCGGCTTGAGAGACATCATTGCCGCTTGAGTTCGAGGAATTTTTGCTTGATCCCGAACGCCGCGAGCTGCGCCGGGGCGGAACGCTCGTCGCGGTCGAGCCGCAGGTGTTCGATCTCATTCATTATCTCGTGCGCAATCGCGATCGGGTGGTTACACGGGATAACCTGATCGATGCCATCTGGAACGGCCGGATCGTGTCGGAATCGACGCTCGCGAGTCGCATCAATGCTGCGCGGCGTGCGCTGAACGACAGCGGGGGCGAGCAGCGGCTGATCCGGACCGTCGCACGCAAGGGCGTGCGCTTCATCGGCATCGTGAGGGGTGATCACGACCACGACCTGTCCACCTCGTCCGCGTCCGACAATGCCGATGCCGGCATGGGATCGCAGTCGCCGGCACTGGACCGGCCGGCAATCGCAGTGCTTCCGTTCACGAACCTGAGCGGCGAGACCGAGCAGGAGTACTTCTCGGACGGCATCAGCGAGGATCTCATCATGGCCCTCGCAAAACTGCGCTGGTTCTTTGTCATCGCCCGCAACTCGTCATTCATGTACAAGGGAAAGCCCGTGCACATGCGGCAGATCGCGGGCGAGCTTGGAGTTCGCTACGTCGTCGAAGGCAGCGTACGCAAGGCCAGCGATCGCGTTCGCATTACCGCTCAGCTCAACGACGTGACAACCGGCACGTCGCTCTGGGCGGAGCACTATGACCGCGAGATCACCGATATCTTCGCGGTGCAGGACGAGATCACCCAGAATATCGTTGCCGCCATCCAGCCGCAGCTCTATGCGGCCGAAAGTTTCCGCGCCCAGCGCAAGCCGCCCGACAGCATGGATGCCTGGGAGCTGGTGATGCGCGGCTTATCGCACTACTGGCGGGTGACGCGACAGGATTACGTCGTTGCGCAGGCGCTGCTGGAAAAAGCGATCAGCATCGATCCGAATTACGGCCAGGCGCTTGGGCTGCTCGCGACGACCTACATGTTCACGGCGCACATGGGCTGGATGGATATACGGACCGCGATGCCCATCGCGGAACGCGCGGCGCTTGCGGCAATCCGTGCCGACAGCGAGGACGCATGGGCGCATAATGCGCTCGGACATGTGCATCTCTTTGCCCGCCAGTTCGAGGATTCGCTGGCCGAGTTTGAGACGGCGCTGCGCCTCAATCCAAGCTTCGCGCTCGCGCAGGGCTATTATGGCCTTTCGCTCTCCTACAGCGGACGCTGGCAGGATGCCGATGCGGCGGCACGGCGTGCGCTGCGGCTGAGTCCGCGCGATCCGTATTCCGCGGTGTACTCGGGTATTGCGGCCTACGCACAGTTTCTTGGCGCGAATTATCAGGAGGCGATCCGGCTGGCGCGGGATGCGTTGCGCCAGCGTGGCGATTTCGTCGGCGCCCATCGCGTGCTGACCGCGGCGGCAGGCATGCAGGGGGTGCCGGAGCTTGCGAGCGCCGCACTCGATGCGCTTCGCCGAGCGCAACCCAACATCTCGCTCGCCTGGATAGCCTGCAACATGCCTATCAAAAATGACGCCGACCGCGAGCACTATCTGGAAGGATTTCGGCGGGCGGGGTTGCTGTAGGACACGCAACTTCCCTATCGGCGACACTTTTTGATTGCGCTGATTGCTTTATCGGG
>DATCJI010000092.1:0-4531 GCA_036562835.1 Xanthobacteraceae bacterium
TGGTCCAGACACTTTCCGCATCGAGAAGCGTGCGCAATTCGTCTTCAGTTCCGAGATAACTCGCGAGCTGATCGCGGATTTTCGCGTGGCTTTGGCCCGGGATCGTACGGATGTCGATGCCGATTGCGGCGAGGTCCGGCACCGAATTGATGTTGAGCCCTCCATGAACCGTACCGACATTGAGGGTCGGTCCGCCAAGAACATCGTGCCGCGCGAAATTGAAATCGAAATCCTGCAAGGCTGTGACGGCGCGCGCCGCCTTGTGAACCGCATTGACGCCTTTTTCAGGCATTGAGCCGTGGGCGGTGACACCGGTCGTGACCGCCTCAAGCCACAGCGCTCCTTTGTGACCGACCAGCGCATGGTTGCCGGTTGGCTCGGCCACGACAAGTGCGCCGACCTGAGGAAGGGGCGTCATGGTTCGAGCCAAGTCCGCGGCACCCGTGCAGCCTGTCTCCTCGCCGGCGGTAATGAGCAGGACCACCCCGGCCGTGCCCGCCAGTTTGTCAGCCAATGCGACGCATGCGGCTACGAACGCCGCCACGCCGCTTTTCATGTCAGATGAGCCGCGCCCATAAAGTTTGCCGTCAAGGATCTCGGCCGCAAACGGGTCGACCGACCAAGGCCGTGCGCCGAGAGGCACCGTATCGAGATGCCCGGTGAAGCCGAGCGGCAGCCTGCCGGTGGCGCCGCCGATGCGTGCGACCAGTTGTGCCCGCCCATTTCCAAAAGGCAGTGTGTCTACCGCAAATCCCGCGCCTTCAAGCAGGGAAGCCAGGCGCTCGGCGCAAGCGCGCTCGTCCCCGGGCGGATTGATGGTCCTGAAACGGACGAGATCCTGGGTCAGTTCGACTGAGGTCTGCATGGCTCACCCAAAGTATGCTTCCCGCACGTCCTGTCGCGATGCAAGCTCCCCCGGCGTGCCACTTGCCGCCACGCGACCTTTCGAGAGCACAAAGCCATGGTGCGAAATGGCGAGTGTCTGGTGCACGTTCTGCTCGACGAGGAGCACAGTGATCCCGCGCTCATTGATGCGACGAATGATATTGAAATTTTCCTTCACCAGGCGCGGCGACAGCCCAAGCGAGGGCTCATCGATCAGCAGCAGCTTTGGCGCGCACATCAGGCCGCGGCCGATCGAGATCATCGCTTGCTCTCCGCCGGACATCGTTCCGGCAAGCTGCGCGCGCCGCTCGGCGAGGCGCGGGAAAACCTGCAGGATCTCGGCCAGACGCGTCGAGGTGACCTTGTCCGAGCGCTCCTGGTAGCCACCGACCCGAAGGTTCTCCTCCACCGTCAGCTTCGGAAAAACCTTGCGTCCCTCGGGAATGCAGGCAATGCCGACTGCGATGATCCTGTGCGTCGGCAGGTGCGTGATGTCGGTGCCGTCGAACACGATGCGGCCCGCTCGAGGAGGCGTCAATCCGAGGATCGAGCGCACCAGGGTTGTCTTGCCAGAGCCGTTGGAACCAAGCAGACAGGTGATGCTGCCGGCCTCGACCTTGAGGGACACGCCCTGCAGCACATCGGCCTTGTCATAGGCCGTGTAAACGTCCTCGATCTCGAGCATGCCGCTCATCATGCCGTTCCGAGATAGGCTTCCTGCACCTGCGGATTGGCCGCAACGGTGCGATAGGGGCCTTCGGCAATCTTACGGCCGAAATTGAGAACGATGCATCTGTTGGTGATGCGCTCGATCTCGCCCATTTCATGTTCGACAATGATGATCGTGAGGTTCTGATTGCGCGCGCGGACGAGCAGGATGTCGTTCATCAACTCCGCGGTTTCGTCGTGCGTCATGCCGGCCGAAGGCTCGTCCAGCAGCAGCACCTTGGGCGAGCTGATGAGGGCGCGGCAGATCTCGATGCGGCGGCGATCAATCATGGGCAGGCCCGCGACTGGCTCGAACATGCGATCAGCCAGCGCTGGCTCGAAAACCTCGACGAGCGCGCGCGCCGCTGCATAACTTTCCTCGAACTCGTGCTTGAAAGCACGTCGCGCCACCAGATTGAACCAAAGCCCCTGATTGAGACGCTTGTGATTTCCGATCATGATGTTGTCGAAGATCGAAAGCGGCAGCGAGAGACGGGAGCGCTGAAACGTTCGCGACATGCCGGCGAGGTAAACCGCCCGGCTGCTCGCATTTGTCATGTTGGCTCCGTCGAACACGACCTGCCCGGCATCGGCCCGGTAGATGCCGGTGATGACATTGAAGAACGTGGTCTTGCCGGAGCCGTTCGGACCGATCAGCCCGAGAATTTCGTTCGGGGTCACCGTCAGGTCGAGGCCGTCAAGCGCGAGCACGCCGCCGAAATGCTTGGACAAGCCATGCGCTTCGAGCAATGCGGTCATGGTCGCCACCCGGGGAAATAGCGCCGCACGGGTCGTGGCAGGAGTCCTTCGGGCCGGAACAGCAATACTGCGATGACCATCAACGCATAGAGCAGAAAGCGATATTCCTGGATGGTCTGCAGCTTCTCGGGCACGACCACGACGATGATCGTCGCTACCAGCAGGCCCCACGGATTGCCGATGCCACCAAGAAGCAGGATGGAAACGAGAATGAGCGAATCCGCGAACGTATAGTTATTGGGCGCGACAAATCCTCCGACCATGCCAAACAGCGCGCCCGCGATGCCGATGAGGAAATTGCCGATGAGAAACGCGGTAATCTTCCAGCGCACGACATCGAGGCCAAAACAATTCGCTGCCGTTTCATCGAGCCTCAAGGCATCAAGATTGAGCCCGACCCATGACCGCTCGAGCCGCCGCACGACAACAAAGGCGCCGACGAGCAGCAGCAGGCTGACAATAAAATAGTTCATGTAGAAAGAGAGCGAGAGGCCGGCAAATTTGATGTTGTCATTGAATGACCAGCCAAGAATCGTCATGCCTTTCACTTGCATTCCCTGCGGTCCGCCGAGCACGTCGTTGACTTCGATAAATGTCTTGAACAGCAAGGCAAACGCAATCGTGACAACGGCAGCATAATGTCCGCGCGTTCGAAGCACGGGGAGCAGCAAAAATGATCCGGCCACGGCGGCCAGCAGGCCGCCGATCAGCAGCGCCAGTAGATGCGGCACCGATGTATACGTGTTCAAGACCGCGGAGGTGTACGCGCCGATTCCGAAAAACGAAGCCCCCGCGAAATTCAGGACACCGGCGTATCCGAACTGCACGTTCAATCCGAGTGTAGCGACCGAATAGAGCAAGACCGTGATGATCAGCAGCAATACGAAATGGTTGTCGTAAAAATAGGCTGCAACGATAAGCGCGGCGATGATCGCGCAGGCGCCAAGCGCGTCCTCGTGTTCGACGAAGCAGGCGCTGACGCTATCGAGCAGGCCGAACCACCCCGCCGCCGTGACAACAGCAATGCCGGCGACGAGCAATGCGATGATCAACGCCTGCTTTTCGACGGCCAACAGGGCGATCAGATAGACCGTGGCAACTGCCAGCGCGATCAACCCCGGCCAAATCGAGACGGGCGCTTTCTTCGCAATTGTTCTAGACGCGCTCACTGATCTTTTCCTGGATTAGCCCGGTTGGACGCCAGGCCATGATGGCAATCACCACCGCAAAAGCGAACACGTCCTTGTAGGCGCTGGCGAAGGGCAACAGCACGGTGCCGACGATCTGCAGACCGGCGAACAGGAATCCTCCGAAAATGGCTCCGTAGATGCTGCCGAGGCCGCCGATAATGGCGGCGGAAAAGCCGATCACGCCAAGGTAGAGGCCAATGCCGAAGTTGATTTCATTGTAGTAGAGGCCGTTCATCACGCCTGCGAAAGCGGCGAGGGCGGAGCCGATGGCAAAAGTGATCAGGACGATGGCAGTGAAATTAATGCCCATGGTGCGGGCGGTTTCTTCGTCCTGCGCGACCGCGCGGATAGCGAGGCCAAGCTTCGTACGATTGAGCAGATACTGGATGCCAACGATCACAAGAACGCCGGAAGCGAGCATGAGCACATTGTCGAGCCGCAAATTGAATGCGCCGAGATCGACCGACCCGCGCGGCAGCAGCGCCGGAAACGGTTTCGGATTGGCGCCCTGCGGATAGAACAGCCGCACGCTCTCGCGCAGCACGGTGCCAAGCATCAGCGTGATCAAGAGAGTGTTGAGCGCCGGCGCCGATCGCAACGGCATGACCAGATAGCGGGCGATCAGCATCCCGAGCAGGGCCATCAAAAGCGTTGCCAGCACGAGCATGACGACAAGATCGAGCCACTGGGATCGGATGCCGAGCGAAGTGAGGCCGGCGAACGCCGCAAGCGCAGTGAATGCGCCGACCGTGAGGACGTCTCCATGCGAGAACTTGATGACATCCAGCACGCCGAAGAACAGCGTGAAACCGACGGCCACCAGCGCATACATCATGCCGAGCATCAGCCCGTTCATGACGTATTGAGCGAACAACCCCAAATCCATGACAGTTATCAGTAGTGAGGAAGCAAACTTGGATCAAGCGTCCGTATCCCGGGCGCAGCGCAGCACGAAGCGTAGCGAAGTGATGCGCTGCAGACCCGGGATC
>DATCJI010000400.1:0-4228 GCA_036562835.1 Xanthobacteraceae bacterium
TGCGCCACATCCATTGCGGGAAGCGTTGGAACGGAGGTTCGCTGCCGCGGTGCGCTGCCCGATGCCGCACGTAGCGGTCGACGGCCGCAGCGTCGGGCCAATCTGCCTCGACCGCCACGATGTTAAACTTATGATGCTCGATCAGGTGGCGCGTGATCGCGGCACGGGCGCGGTAGAATTCAGAGGTGCCGTGACTCGCCTCACCCAGCAGAATGATGCGGCGCTCGGCAAAACGCTCGAACAGTTTTCCGAACGCGGGCTCGTCGAAGTCAGGGAGAGGTTCGACGGCGGTGCCGATCATTTGCTCCAACGTCTCACCGCGGGATGTCCCGGGTACGTGGTTGCTGCCCGCTCGACGTCCGTCCTCCGCCCAGCCCTGCTCGCCAACGAGCGGCACGAACCTGACGGCGCCGAAGTTGTCTTCATCGTACTCGGCCTCGCTCTTGCGGGTGATCTTGAGCAGATTTTGATGCTCCTGATCGCCAATGGGAATGACGAGGCGGCCCCCAATGACGAGTTGCTCTTTCAAAGCATTCGGCACGGCCGGTCCACCGGCCGACACCAGAATGGCGTCGAACGGCGCCGATTCCGGCCAGCCGCGTGTGCCATCCCCGAGCCGCAGCTCGATATTGTCATAACCCAGTCCTCGCAAACGCTGGCGCGCGGCCTCGACCAGCGCGGGTTGCCGCTCAATCCCGTAGATTCGGTCGGCGATCTGACTCATGATCGCCGCCGCGTAACCCGAGCCGATGCCCACTTCGAGCACGCTGTCTCCGGGCCTGACCTCGGCGGCCTCGATCATGAGCGCGATGATGTAAGGCTGCGAGATCGTCTGCCCCTCGGCAATGGGCAGAGCACCGTCCTCATAGGCGAATTCCGCGTATCCCGGCCCAACGAAGGCCTCGCGAGGTACGCGGCGCATCGCCTCGAGCACGCGCGCATCGCGCACCCCGCGCCTTGCAATCTGCACATCGACCATGCGCTCGCGGGCGCGGGCGAGATCAAGCATATCAGCGAGAAAACCGCGCGCGACGACCGAAGTTCCTCGCTTCGGGATTTGCGCCGCAAACGCGCTAGGTCTGCATGCCCCAGCGGCGCACGGTCACTGCCTCGATGTTGCGGAAGATGACGTTCTCGACCAGAAGCCCAATCAGGATCACGGTGAAGAGTCCGGCGAATACCGCCGGGATATCGAGCATGTTCTTGTTCTCGAAAATGTACCACCCAAGTCCACCTTTGCCCGATGAGACGCCAAAGACAAGCTCGGCGGCGATCAGCGTACGCCAGGCAAAGGCCCACCCGATTTTCAAACCGGTGAGTATGGAAGGTAAGGCGGCGGGTATGAGGATTTTGGCGACAAAGCGGGGCCCCTTGAGACCATAGTTGCGGCCGACCATACGCAATGTCTGAGAGACTGATCGAAAACCCGAATGGGTGTTGAGCGCGACTGCCCAGAGAACCGAATGCACCAGCACGAAGATAATGGAAAGATCCCCCAGCCCGAACCAGATCAGCGCGAGTGGCAGCAGCGCGATCGCCGGCAGCGGGTTGAATGCCGAGGTCAGCGTCTCAAGCAAATCATTGCCGATCCGCGACATGATCGCGAGCGCGGTCAAAGCCATCGCGAGCGCAAGTCCGAGCGCATAGCCCTTGAGGAGGAGCTGGACGGAGTTGAGCGCCTTGTCCGGGATATCGCCGGTCCTGATTCCCTGGGCGAACGCATCAATCGTGGCGCTGAATGTGGGCACGAGCAGCGGGTTATCCAGATAGCGGGCGTAGGTTTCCCAGGCGACAGCGATCAGGCAAAGGATAAAGGCTTTACGCAGCCAGCTCTGATTGGCGAGCCTTTCCCAAAAAGTGAGCGGCTTCTCGATTACGCCGAAGTCCTTGCCCGCGGTCACATCGCGCAGATATTCCGGACGCGTCGGCGGCAGCGCAGGAAAACCTGGGCTGATGGAAATGTCAGCCATGGTGCAAAACCTCCTGTTCTTCGATGCGATCGGCGAAGAGCATGTCGTGAATGTTCTCGGAGAGCTTGCGTCCGCTTACGCCATCGATGCGGTCGCTGCCGTCGCTGTTGAGCTCGCCCTTGACCTGCCCGGGGTGCGGCGAAAGCAGCAAAATGCGGTTGCCGACGAGAACTGCCTCCGGAATGGAATGCGTGACGAACAGGACGGTGAACCGCGTCTCTGCCCAGAGTTGGAGCAGCTCGTCCTGCATTCGGCGCCGGGTGAGCGCGTCGAGCGCGGCGAACGGCTCGTCCATCAGCAGCACGTCCGGCTCCATGGCGAGCGCACGCGCGATCGCAACGCGCTGCTTCATGCCGCCCGAAAGCGTATGCGGATAGGAGTTCGCAAAGCTCGCGAGGTTCACCTTTTCGATGTAGCGGAGCGCCTGCGCTTCGGCCGCCTTGCCACGCATCTTGTGCGAGGATTCGAGCGCGAAGATCACGTTCTGCTTGACGGTTTTCCAGGGCAGCAGCTGATCAAATTCCTGAAACACAAATACGCGGTCGGCGCCGGGGCCGCGGATCGGACGATGCTTGAGCAGCATGCTGCCTTCCGTCGGCGCCATGTAGCCTCCGATGGCCTTGAGCAGCGTGGTCTTGCCGCAGCCTGAAGGGCCGAGCAGGACAAAACGATCGGCCGCATAGACGTCAAAGCTCACCCGATATGTTGCGGTGACGAGATGCTTCTCCGTCTTGTACTGCAGCGTGAGCCCCTGGACCTGCAGAAGCGGCGCGGGAGGCAACGGAGCGCTCATCGCGCCTCAGCTGCCGGCGAGTGCGTGCAGCTCGGGAAAGAAGAGATCCTTCCAGCTTGCCGGCTTGACCTTGATGGATCCTGTCGCGTGCATGAACTCGGCAAGTTTCATCGCATTCTCCGGCGCCATCGTCCATTTCACCTGTGCGCCGGATGCAATCTTTGCCACCTTGTCCAACGGGAGCTTTGATTTCGTATCGTCAATCCAGTACTGCGCCGCTCGTGTCACATCCTTGTTCAGCATCTGCGTCGCTTCGTCGAAGGCAGCAATGAGCGCCTTGTAGAGCGCGGGATTGCGTTCGCGGAACCGGCTTGAAGTCCATGCGACCGTAAACGTGTGCGGCCCGCCGAAGACTTCATATGAGTTGAGCACGGTATGGATGCCGGACTTCTCCAGCTGTTGATATTGAAAGGGCGGGACGCTGAACACGCTGCCGATCTCGCCGGAGTCGCTCAACAGCGCCACAGTCGCATCCGGCGGCGACATGCCGACCGTGAGCGGATCCAGCCTGGCGTACTGCGCTTGTCCCCACTCGCTTGCTGCCGCCATCTGCAGCATGATGGCCTGGATCGAGACCTTCACGGCGGGCACCGCGATCTTGTCCTGCGCCGTGTAATGCGTGATGCGCCTGATATGCGCGGTGCGCGTGTTGAGCAGGATGGGCTGTGAGGAAAAAGCGGCAACACCTTCCACCGCATTGGCCGTTCCGTGCGTGCGCGCCCAGATGGTGAGCAGGCCCGGCACGCCGCCCGACACGATGTCAATGGACCCGGACAGGAGCGCGTCGTTCATGGCCGCCGGGCTGTTGAACGTCGCCCAGCTAACTTTGACATCCGCAATGCCCGCAGCCCGCGCATGTTTCTCGACGAGGTGCTCGCGTTCCATCAGATTGAACTGCAGGTAGCCCATCGAAAACTGCCGCGCGAAGCGAATCTCGTCGGCCTGTGCCGTCGCCGCCCACACAACCGGCATAAGTGCGCATAGGAACACCAGTGACGTCATCGTCCGCGACGGCCGACGATCCAGTAAACCTGTGTGCGGCGGTTCGACTTGTCGGTCCGTGGATACTGGATGCCCCGCCTGCGCGGGGCATGACAGCCGGAAGGATGATTTTCCTGTCATTCGCACTGCGTTCCCCTCCCTTTTGTTTTTGGTCAGCTCACGCCAGCAGGCGTGCATAATCCTTGCTTGCCATGATCTGGATGCGGCGCATCAAGCGCGGCTCGTCCGCAGAATAATCCGCGACCGCGTTATGCACAGTGCCAATATTGTCCCACATCAGCACGTCGCCTTCGCTCCACTGGTGGGCATAGAAATATTTTTCCTGCTCCTGATGCAGGAACAGAAAGCGAAGTATGTCGTCGCTTTCGGCTGTATCCATGCCGTCGATGCCCACAGCATAGCCCGGGTTGCAGTAGAGCACGGTGCGGCCGGTGATCGGATGCGTGCGAAAGATCGGCTGCGA
>DATCJI010000177.1:0-3502 GCA_036562835.1 Xanthobacteraceae bacterium
GGAGCGCCTCGTTCCTGAGTTGCGCGCGGATGCGCTCGATATTGTCGACACCGTTCTGCAAACTCAGAAGGACCGTATCGGGTGCCAGGTGCGGAGCGATGGATGCCGCAGCCGTCTCGGTATCGCTGCTCTTCACGCAAAAGAGCACGAGCTGCGCATTCCCCACGGCGGCAGGATCGACGCTGGCGCGAACGCGGATCAGCTGTTCAAAATCCATGCTCTTGAAGTGGAGCCCCTGCGCGTTGATTGCCTCGACGTGCCCGCGTCGACCGATCAGCGTCACGTCCCTTCCCGCGCGCGCGAGCATGCCGCCGAAGTAGCAGCCGATTGCGCCGGCCCCGAACACGGCGACTTTGGGCCAGTTCTGCTGGATCATTTGCGCGCGAATCCCAGCCTGTCATCGCCCGCGCAGAGGCGGGCGATCCAGTAACCACTTACTATGCGAACTGTCACGGTCTCGGGATACTGCATGCCCCGCTTTCGCGGGGCAAGACATCGCACGAGAGTTTCGCTTCCCAGATCCGGCTAAAGCACGCGGCCGCTCGCGTCCTCGATCAGGTGCATGTTATCCATGCGCGCGGCAAGCCGCATGCGCGTGCCCTCGCGGGCGCCCGCCTCCGGGCTGACGCGCCCGCATACATCGACGCCGCCAATACGAAAGAACACCAGGGTCTCCATGCCGAGTGGCTCGGTTACTTCCAGCATGGCGTCGATGTATGCCGGCTGGCGGTCGCCGTTGGGTTTCGCCTCCGTCAGATGCTCGGGGCGCAATCCGAACGTGAGGCCGCCGCGCCGCACATGCTCCCGGTAGCGCGAAAGGCGCGCGGCCGGCACAGGAAGCGCGATGTCCTCACTCAAGCGCACGCGAAGGTCGCCGTTCGCCTCCTCCAGGCTGCAGGGCATGAAGTTCATGGCGGGGGAGCCGATGAAACCGGCGACAAAACGGGTCGCCGGGTCGTGATAGAGATCATGCGGCGCCCCGATCTGCTCGATCAGTCCCCGGTTCATCACCACCACGCGGTCGGCAAGCGTCATCGCTTCTACCTGGTCATGCGTGACGTAGACCGTGGTCGTGCGCACCTTCTGATGCACGCGCTTGATCTCGGTGCGCATCTGCACGCGCAGCTTGGCGTCCAGATTGGACAGCGGCTCGTCGAACAGGAACACTTTCGGGTTGCGCACGATGGCTCGTCCCATGGCGACGCGCTGACGCTGGCCGCCCGAGAGCTGCCGCGGCTTGCGGTCGAGAAGCTCCTTGATGTCAAGAATGCGCGCCGCTTCCTGCACCCGGCGCGCGATCTCGGTTTTCGGATAGCGCTTGAGCCGCAGCCCGAACGACATGTTCTCGTACACGGTCATGTGCGGATAAAGCGCATAGTTCTGAAACACCATGGCCATGTCACGGTCCTTCGGAGGGACATCGTTGACAACCTCGCCGTCGACCGCGATGTCTCCCGAGGTGATCTCCTCAAGTCCCGCGATCATGCGCAGGGTCGTCGACTTGCCGCAGCCGGAGGGCCCCACGAGCACGACGAATTCCTTGTCGGAAATCTCGAGGTCGATGCCGCGTACCGCCTCCGTGTCATCGAAGCGCTTGACGACCTTGCGAAGAGAAACATGAGCCATCGGAACACTCAGCCTTTGGTGGCGCCGGCGGTGAGTCCGGCGATGTAGTAGTCCATAAGGAAGGCATAGATCACAAGCGGCGGGGCGGCACCGAGCAGCGCCCCGGTCATGATCTGCCCCCAGTTGAACACGTCGCCCTTGATCAGCGATGTGATGATGCCTACGGGCAGCACCAGCTGGTCGGCCGACGTGGTGAACGCGAGGGGATAAAGGAACTGCGCCCACGACACCGTGAAGGCAAATATGGTCGCCGCGATGAGGCCGGGCAGGGCGACCGGAATAAACACCCGCATCAGTATCTGCCGGTAATTGGCGCCGTCCATGAGCGCCGCCTCGTCAAGCTCTTTCGGGATCGAGGCGAAATAGCCGATCATGATCCAGGTGCAGAACGGAACGGTGAGCGTGGGATACAGAACGAGCAGCACCCACCAGTGATTGATCAGCTCAATGCCGGTGTACTCATTAACAAAAGCAAACATCTTGAACAAGGGAATGAAGAGCAGCGTCTCGGGAATGAGGTAGGTCAGAAACACGCCCGTCGCGAGCGCGACCGAGCCCCAAAAGCGCACGCGCGAAAGTGCAAACGCCGCGGGAATGCTGATCAGCATCGTGATCGCCACGACGATGAGCGAAACCATCGCCGAATTGCGGAAGAAGGTCAGAAACTGCGCCGAGCTCAACAGCTCGCGATAATTGGCGAGCGTCGGATGAAAGACCCACCAGGGATTGACGGCGGCGGAGATCTCGGCACTCGATTTGAGCGACGTGATGAACATATAGACGGGCGGCGTGAGAAAGAAGATCGCAAACACGGTGAGAAAGAAATACGACCAGTGCAGCGCCCAGCGACGATCGGCGCTCATGCTGCCGTATTTGCGCGCTCGCGCGGGCGCGAGCGAATGGGTGAGCGAAGCCGTTGTCATGCGGTCGTCTCGCTCGCCCGGCGGTGAATGTCACGCAGAATGAAGACCGCGGCGATGGTGAGGATCGGCACCATGAAGAGCGAAATGCTGGCGCCGAGCGGAATATCGCTGCCCTGAATGCCGACCCAGAACGCCCAGGTGGCAAACACGTGGGTGCAGTCGACCGGTCCGCCGGCGGTGAGGATGCGCACGATGTCGAAATTGGCGAAGGTGACGATGAGCGAGAACAGCGCGGTGATCGCCATGATGTTCCGCATCATCGGAATGGTGACGTACCACATGCGCTGCCACCAGTTCGCGCCATCGATGGCCGCCGCCTCATAGAGCTGCTCAGGCACCGATTTCAGTGCCGCGAGATACATGATCATGAAGAAAGGCGCGCCGATCCAGATATTCACCAGGATCACGGAGAATCGCGCCCAGCCGGCATCGCCGAGCCAGGGGACGGGGTCTATTCCAAGGAGCTCCAACAGCCAGTTCAGCGCGCTGTAGGAGGGATCGAACAGCCAGAGCCACGCAAGACAGCTCATCGCCGGCGGGATGACCCACGGTACGAGCAGCATGCCGCGCCACTTGCGCTGCCCTTTCGCAGGAATGTTGTGCACGAAATGGGCGACGATGAAGCCGATCAGCGCCTTGAATACGACGGCGGTGATCGCAAACAGGCAGGACTGTCGGACCACCATCCAGAACGTTTCGCGCTTGAACAGAAAAAGAAAATTTCCAAGCCCGACGAAACGCTCCATCGATTTGTTGAGCGTGGCGAGATGGATGGAATAGAGGGCAGGGTAGATGACGAGCAGCGCAACCAGCAGAAGAAGGGGCAGCGTCAAAAAGAATGCAATAGTCGACTTGCGCTGCATGGCCCTGCGCAGGGCCGATCGCCGCCGTCTACCGCTCTGCAGGGTCTGCAGTACCGCTTCTGCCATTGCTTAGGTGCTGCGTCGGTCTCC
>DATCJI010000234.1:0-3938 GCA_036562835.1 Xanthobacteraceae bacterium
GTCGCATTCGCCGTGGTCATCGGGCGGCGCACCAGACAGGACAGCACCTCAAGCAGCGTCGTCTTGCCACATCGCATAACGGGCGAAGTGATGGCGAGCCTTGGCGAGATGGCGAATCCGTCAAAGCAATGCGTGTGAACAATCCATAATGCGATCGCCTCAGCCGCCCCTTGCTCCAGGAGCACATAACGGCGGACCGCCGCTGTTATTTCGTCGAGCAGCATTGCCCCGTCCATCGGCTCCGGCCAGGGTGCCGCCTCGATGGCTGATAACACAGGGCAGATGGCGGCCCCTGCCGTTTGTTGCTTTGCACGCATTACCAATTCATCAAGAACCGGCAGCCGCATGCCCAACCGCTTCGCAGCAGCTTCCCGCTCGCGCTCGTAATCGAGCGTGCTGAGCTGCGTCAGACGCTCGATCTCCCCATTAGGATTCACCGAACCTGCGTCCGGCTGGTGCAATTCCACAACGTTCGTCTCTTCGTCCATCCTTTTCTCCTACTGCGCTAAAAGAAGAGACGCGCCGTGACGCCATCTGCGCTTGCTACAACTGGCGAGCGCTAATCTCGCCAGGCTACCGC
This sequence comes from Xanthobacteraceae bacterium, assembly GCA_036562835.1. Classification (GTDB taxonomy): domain Bacteria; phylum Pseudomonadota; class Alphaproteobacteria; order Rhizobiales; family Xanthobacteraceae; genus VAZQ01. The sequence goes on from DATCJI010000234.1 coordinate 581, forward strand.
CTTTTGCCCGGCGGACGGCGTCGGCGCGCAAATTCGGTCTCCTTGAGTACCTCACGGACGCGCGCTCTTGTTGCGTTGCCCAACGTGATACGTACTTGCTCCCAAGCGCGATTTACGTTGGGGGGATTGTTGCCCGCGTTCTCGTAAATCTGGCGGAGCGTTTGGCGAATGTGTGATTTCGATGCGCCAAGTCGCGGTCGCTCAGGCGATATATCCGTCTCGACCATTGAATTCTCTCCTGACCGGTCGTGATCATTGCCTCCGCCGATACCGACGTGTTCCGCGTAGGCGCTTTTGCTCTCCCTGCTGCCGGTTCGCGGGAGAACGACAAGTTCAGGGACTTTTAAACACGTTAAACGTTTTACGTGCTTACAAGCTCAAGTCGGACCGTTCACAGTTGTGTTACTTCAATCCTTCAAGCCGAGCGAGACACCAGTTCAATGAGAGCACGATGGAAACTTCGAATTGCCGTTCGGGTCGCGAGTAAAGTGTGTCCTCTATGGTGTCCAGCTCACAAAAGTCGACGTCGGGCATTTGGTCCGCCCGCCAGGTAATGATCAAATAGCTCGGTTCGAATCCCGAGACTGCACCTTCCAATCGATCGCGATTTCCGCCCCACTTGAGGAACCTTCTAAGCCCACTCGCTAGCCGCCGCAGTTCGCCAATTGCTACTTGGCGCATGCTGAAGACATTAATGATACAGGCGATGATTACCTCGTCCCTTCTGAAGCGCCGATGTGTCCCTGTTCCTTTTCGCTCCGTTGACGTGTATGCATTAATTACACCAGCGTCAGCCCACAGCTGAATCGACCGACGTTTTGCGCCACTGATCCGAACGAGATCAACAAGAGTATAGCCCATTTATGCCCTAAATACGTTTTACGTACTTGACTGCGAGCTGACTGTCAAGCTACTTTCTGGTCGGACCCTACAGCGGCCGCCGCACGCGCTCCCTGGTGCCATAAAGCTCCATGGGCAGCAACTATATGAGGTGCCTGGCTGCGTAAAAGGGTTGGTCGGACTTCCATGTCCACCGCAGTAGGGATCGCCCAAATGTGCTGCTGCGCCATTGCCTCGATCCCGCCCCCCGAGAAGATTACGCCCGATACGCCGCTTCGGCTGGAGATCGCGGCGGCGGTCGCATTTCCGGATGGGTCGATGACGGCATCGGGACTTCGGCGCGAAGGCGCTCGCGGACGTCTCGTGATTGAGCGAATTGCGGGCAAGGATTTCACAACGTTGGCCAACATCGAGCGGATGAGGGAATTATGCCGCGTCGAAGCAAAGGTCCACGGCTTTACCTCAGGCAGCGCCGCAAACGAGCAGCCGTCTGGGTCATCCTCGATCGTGGCCGCGAGATCAGCACAGGCGCGGGCGAAAGCGATATCGGCGCGGCTGAAGAAGCACTAGCAAATCACATAGGCCAAAAACATCGCCCGGACTTCGGCGAAGGGCACCCGTCGCGGGTCCTTACTGCCGACGCGCTTTCCGAGTATGGGGAGAAACATGCACCTACGACGCGCCGTCCCGACTTGATTGGCGGCGCAATCGGGAAACTGCTCGATTTCTTCGCCGGTCGCGCAGTCGCGGCAGTAACCAGCGCTTCCTGCAAAGAATACGTCCAGTGGCGTGTGCGTCAACCTGATGCACGCGCCCTTCAAGGCGGCAAGCCCGTCAAGCTTTCGACGGCACGCCGCGAGCTCGTCGTGTTGGGAGCCGCACTTCGGTGGTGCTGGAAAGAGGGCAAAATAGACCGGCCGATTCCGGTTTGGCTGCCCTCCCAAGCCGCGCCGCGAGAGCGCCACCTGACCCGGAGCGAAGCAGCAGCATTGCTCGCTGGCGCGATTGGCTGGGATCGGCGTGGGGTGCGCCACCGAGCGAAAATTAATCGTCACTTGGCCCGCTTCATCCTGATCGCCCTCTATACGGGGACGAGGCATGATGCGATCTTGCGCTTACAATGGGTCCCGAACACTGCGGGTGGGTGGATCGACCTCGCTTCGGGGGTGATCTATAGGCGAGCTACAGGCTCCGTGGATTCAATTAAACGTCGCCCGCCGGTCCCGATACCTCCTCGCCTTTTGCCGCATCTGCGACGGTGGCGTGCGCTCACGCAGCGATATGTTGTGGAATACGCAGGACGCCCCATCCGGTCGCAGGAGCGGCGCGCTTGGCGCACAGCGCGGGAACTTGCCGGGCTGGGCGCAGACGTAACTCCCCACGCTCTACGGCACACCTGCGCAACGATGCTCCTGCAACTTGGTGTCTCGGTGTATGACGTGGCGGGCGTCCTCGGCACCACGGAGGACATCATCAGGCGCACGTATGGCCACCACGCGCACGATCACCTTCGTCTGGCGGTGAACGCGTTCTCTCGCAGGGGTACGCCCATGAAACGCCCATGAAATACGTGAACAAATAGGGACGATCCCGCGAGAACAGTCTCGAACAGTGCCTTGATTTTATTTTGCTTTCTTGGAGAGCGTTCCCTTCACACGGGAGAGGTCGTAGGTTCAATCCCTACAGCGCCCACCATCGCTCCCTGCAACCCTCCGCGCACGCGCTGTTGTGTGCGAAAGGCGCTCCGCACAGCGGACAGCGAACGGGTGCAGCCTGAGTTCAGCACGCCTACCTCCCGATATCTTTCGCGCTTCGGGCGCCGGCGCGCGGCAAAAGCACCGAGGTCTCAGCCGCCATACCTAAGCGCGACTCGCAGCCAGTCGCTACAAGCCATCCGCCCCTTGCGGGCACAAAGCTCAGTGCAAACAAATCGGAGAGCATTCGACTCCGGAAGCGACCAGCGCGCACTGATCAACATCAGTCGAATCGTCTATTGCGCCGCGGAGTGCAATCGATTGAGAGACTGGCAAAACCCGCCAGCAGAAAACCTTGCAGCCAGTGCCGCATGGCGAGCCAATGCTTTTGGTTTCTGGAGTCGCTGGGGAAACTTGATGAGCGAGGCCGCGGACAGGTTCACCTATTCATCTGGTCAATCTCGCCGGTGCGACGACATTGCCCGGGCAGGCTGCGTCCGCGTCGAAGCGGGTATTTTTTGGCAGCAACTCATTTGCGTTTGCGGCGGGATTTCTTCGCTACTGGCCCCTTCCGCGCGACCGCCAACTTGTTGATGGCGAACTCGTCGATCTTGCGACCTTCCTTCATCAGCGCCGTGAGCCATCGCGGCCGAGCACCGCGACCGGCCCAGGTTTCGCCGCCGGGTCCGCGGTATTTCGGCGCGACCTTTCGCCCTTTCATCGCTGAGCGCCGGCCGGATGAACCCCAGCCGCGCGCATGCCCGCCGGCACTGCTTTCAAGGCCTAGGCGAGAAAGCTGCTGTTCAAGTTCGCTTCGCTTCTGG
>DATCJI010000346.1:0-6332 GCA_036562835.1 Xanthobacteraceae bacterium
ATCAATGCAGCGGGTCTGCTCGCCGGCGCCGCAATCGGTCCCGGCGCCGGGCTTCAATCGGCCTCGGCAACTCCGGCAATGATGCGCGCCGCTATTCGCAAGGTGGTCGGCGAGGCCCCGCTGCGCAAAGGAAGGGTGAAGCTCGATCTGCCGCCGCTGATCGAGAACGGCAACGCCGTGCCCATGACGATATCGGTCGAAAGCCCCATGACCGAATCCGACCATGTCAAGGCCATCCATGTGTTCAACGAAAAGAATCCGCAGCCCTATGTGGTAAGCGTGCGGCTCGGACCTCGCGCCGGCAAGGCCGCCATCGCCGCGCGCATACGCCTCGCCGACTCGCAGACCGTGATTGCCATCGCCGAGATGAGCGACGGCTCGTTCTGGTCGGATGAGGCGGATGTCGTGGTCACGCTCGCGGCATGCGTGGAAGGACTCTGAACATGGCGCGCGCGCTCATCAACGTGCCGGCAAGCGCCAAGCGCGGCGAGGTGATCGAGATCAAGACACTTATCTCGCACCCGATGGAGCCCGGCTATCGCCCGAACAGCAGTGGCGAGATTCAGCCTCGCGACATCATCAACCTGTTTGTCTGCACCTATAACGGCGAGGAAATCTTTCGCGCGGATCTCTCGCCCGCAATTGCTGCCAATCCCTTCCTTTCCTTTTCCACGGTGGCTGTTGCGAGCGGCAAGCTCGAATTCAAATGGACCGGCGACAACGGTTTTTCCGCGAGCGAAAGCGTCGCGATCACGGTCGAATGAGTCGCTCGCCGCAACATCTTGCTGCGGCCTGGAGTATTGCCTTCGCGCTCGCGACGCTCTCGATCGCTTCGGCGAACTCTGCTGAAATCCCGCTTTCTGATCGCAAGTCGGGCTATGAGTTCATGTCGGCCCAGAGCCAGGCGATGCAGGATGACGACGCCGCCAATCCCGGCATGCTCTGGGTGCTCGATGGCGAGGCGCTGTGGAACGCAGCGAGCGGCGCAGCGCAGAAGTCCTGCGCCGATTGCCACGGTGACGCCGGTATCAGCATGAAAGGCGTGGCGGCCCGGTATCCGGCGTTCGACCCGGTCCGCGGACGGCTCATCGACCTGGACGAGCGCATCAACATCTGCCGCACTGAGAGGCAAAAGGCGACTCCGCTGCCCCGCGAGAGCAAGGAGCTTCTGGCACTGAGCGCCCATGTGGGCCTGCAATCGCGAGGTATGCCCGCGAGCGTCGCGATTGACGAGAAGACAACACCATTCCTCGATCGCGGTCGGACACTGTTCACGCAGCGCCAGGGACAGCTCAATCTATCCTGCGCGCAATGCCATGACGATCACTGGGGCGAGAAGCTCGCGGGCGCTCCCGTTCCGCAAGGGCATCCCACCGGATATCCGCTCTATCGCCTGGAATGGCAGTCGCTCGGCTCCTTGCAACGGCGGCTGCGCAATTGCCTCGTCGGCATGCGCGCCCAATCGTATCCGTACGGCGCCGAGGAATATGTCGCGCTCGAGCTCTACTTGATGTGGCGCGCGCGCGGCATGAAAATGGAAACGCCGGCTGTCCGGCCTTGATCGTGCTCAGACGCTCTGCGCCGCCGGGACCTGCCGTGGCTGGCCGCGTCCCATGATCAGCACCACGATGCTTCCCGCGGCAGTAAGGACGACGAGAGGCAGGAGTCCCAGCCCATAGCTGCCGGTCGCGTCCTTGATCACGCCGAGAAGATACGTTCCCAGAAAACCGCCGAGATTCCCGATGGCATTGATCTGGGCGATCCCCGCGGCGGCCGTACCCGCCGAGAGCCACTCCGTTGACAGCGCCCAAAACGGCCCTTTGATCGCATAGGTACCGGTTACCGCCAGACAGAGAATGGCGATCGTGGGTAGCAGCGAGTTCGTCAGCAGCGTCGATGCAAGCGTGGCTGCGGTTATCGCGAGCGGCACCGCCGTATGCCAGACGCGCTCGCCGGTCCGGTCCGACATGCGGCCCCACAGCACCATAATGACCGATGCGACGCCGAAGGGCAGCGCGTTCAGAAACCCGGTCTGCATATTCGTCAGACCGAACGACTTGATGATCTGAGGTTGCCAGATCGACAGGCAGGCGCTTGCGCCGGAGCTTCCCGCATAGACCAGCGCGGCCGCGAGCACGTATTTGTTCCACAGCACCCGCCAGACCGACATGTGCGGCACGTGGCGCGCGGCCGCACGCTCTGCGTTCAGGCGATTCGACAGCCACTCGCGCTGCTCAGCCGTAAGCCAGTGCACTTCATGCGGGCCATTGCGCAGCACGACGAGCGTGACGAGGCCGAGAAGCACGGCCGGCAAGCCTTCCAGAATGAACATCCATTGCCAGCCGTGCAGGCCCGCGAGACCCTCCAGCCCGAGGAGCGCCGCCGAGATCGGCGAGCCGATGAAGCTCGACGCCGGGATGGCCACCATGAAGATGGCAACGATGAGCGCCCGATACTTTGCGGGGAACCAGTAGGTCAGATAGAGGATGATTCCGGGGAAGAAGCCCGCCTCCGCCGCGCCGAGCAGAAATCGCAACAGATAGAAGGAATAGGGGCCGACCACGAAAGCCATGCCGGCTGAAATAATCCCCCACGTGATCATGATGCGCGCAATCCAGATGCGTGCCCCGACCTTTTCGAGCACGAGATTGCTCGGCACCTCGAACAGAAAATAGGCGATGAAGAAAATGCCGCCGCCGAGCCCGAACACCGAGGAGGAGAGCCCCAGGTCCTTGTTCATCTGCAATGCGGCGAAACCCGCATTCACGCGATCGACGAAGGCAAAGAAGTAGCAGAGCATCAGAAACGGCACGAGCCGCAGGCTCACCTGCCGCATGGTGCTTTTCTCAAGCGAGATATCGTCGGGGGAATCGCGCAGCATCGCCTGTCTAATGCGCCATGAATACCGGCAGCGTGGAATTGCTCAGGATGTAGCTCGTGGTGCCGCCGAACACGAGCTGCCGCAGCCGGCTTTGGGTGTAGGCGCCTTTGATCACGAGATCGCAGCCCAATGCCTTCGCATGGGTAAGGACGGCCTCCCCCGTAAGCCGCCCATCGAGACCAACCGTCATCGGCTTTGCCGGCACGCCGCTCATATGCAAATAGCGGCTCAATTCCTCGCCGCTCGGTCCCGGAACTGCCGCTCCGCCTTCGACTGTCAATACGATGACGCGCGAGGCGCGCCTGAGAAGCGGCATCGCAAAACCGACAGTGCGCGCCTGCTCGGTACTGCGATTCCATGCAATCAGAATATTCGTCCCGAAGTCTGCGCAGGGTCCCGGGGGTGCGATCAGGACGGGCCGGCCGCTTTCAAACAGCGCGGCCTCCAGCGTGATCATGCGCGGGCCGTTGGGATCACGAGCCGGCCTGCCCAGGACAATGAGATCGACCAGCCGCCCATGGCTGCCCACGAACTGATCGCTTGCCGGGGCGTCCTGCAGCCACGTGCATGACAGCCCGGTGGCCGCAGTTGCGGATACAATGCCGTGCTGCTGCATGAAGGTGTCGAAAAGGGCCCGGTCCCGCTGAGCATGCTCGGCAAAGTCGTTCTCGAATGAGGGTATCGTGAGCGCGCCGACGTCGCCGACCACGTAGGCCGCGGGGTAGCCCGCATGCAACGCAAAACCCTCGATGTGGCTGTCGAATTTGCGCGCAAAAACAAGCGCGGTTTCCAATGTCGAGCTCATGAGATCGTGCTGCTCGACAGGAACTAGAATGGTTTTGAAGCTCATGCCGATCTGCCCTTACTGACCCCCCGGTTGAGCGATCATGCCTTGCAGAAGCCCGCGCATTGCGTCGAGCTCCGTTCCGAAACCCGCCCAATCCCCGGCTTTGAGGCGCTCGAGCGCCCGGTTGTAATGATCGAGCGCCTGGCGCGCCCGATCGGCCATGCCGCCGGCGCCCGGCTCTGTTGCGGCCGGCGCCGGCGTCGTCTCATTCGCAAACAGTGCCGACAAGGCCTGGCTCAGCGTCTCCTCCATGACGACGCGATCGCCGTAGGCAGCGATGACCCGCTTGAGCTCGGGCAACTGCCCCTGCTCCGCGCGCAAATACAGCGGCGATACATAAAGAATAGAGTTCTCGATGGGGATGACAAGCAGGTTTCCGCGGATCACGCGCGATCCCATCTGATTCCACAGCGAGATTTGCTGGGAAATATACGTGTTCTGATTGATCAGGGCTTCGATCTGAAAGGGGCCGTAAATGAGCTTCTCCTTGGGAAACTCGTATACGATCAGGGTGCCATAGCCCGGATGATCGCAGCGCGCGGCGAGCCATGCGATCATGTTGTCGCGGCGGGAGGGCACCATCGGAAGCATGATGAAGAACTCGGCCTGCGCCTCGCCTGGCAGGCGCATGATGATGTAGTAGGGAACCATCCTTGCCGTTCCCCCGCCGCCCGGCTGGCGCGGAAACTGCCAAAGATCCTCGCGATTGTAGAAAACGTCGGCCGCCTCCATGTGGTAGGTCTGATAGAGCTGCGCCTGGATGAGAAACATATCCTCGGGGTAGCGAATGTGTTTTTGCAGATCAGCCGGCATTGCTGCGAACGGCTTGAACAATGCCGGGAAAATGCGCCCATACGTCGCCGCAATCGGGTCTGAGGAATCCATCAGATAAAAGTCGACGCTTCCGTTATACGCATCGACGACGATCTTGACCGAGTTGCGGATGTAGTTGAGGCCAAAGCCGCGCGCCGGCTGCGCGTAAGGAAAATAGTCGCTCGTGGTGTAGGCATCCTGCAGCCAGAACAAGCGTCCCTCGCTGATCACCAGATAGGGATCGTGGTCAAGGCGAAGAAAGGGCGCGATCTCGCGTACACGCTCCTGGATGTTGCGCCGGATCATGATGCGGCTCTCGCCGGTGATGTAGCCTGACAACAGCAGATTGAGATCGGTGAAGTACCAGGCAAACAGAGCTCTTCGGCCGATCCCGCCGATGGGGATCCCGCCGCTGCCGGTATACGAGCCGTAGGCGTTGTCTTTCCCCTTCGGGTAGTCGAACTCGGGCGTGCTGCCCTTTACGATGACATAGGTGTCGGTTTCCTCCCCGTAATAGATGCGCGGCTCGCGGATTTCCGGACCGCCGCTCGCCACTGGCGGAATGTCGTGCAGATAAAACAGAGGCAGGCCTTCGGCGTTTTTGCGGGTAACCGGACTCATCACCACGCCATTGCCATGGGTGAAGAGCACGTGCCGATTGACCCATGTCTGCGCGTTCGGCGGCAACAGCGACGAGTTCAGCTCGCGCGCAGAAAGCATCACGCTCTGGTAGGCCCCACCGAGCCAGTAGCGGTCGACATCTACGTCGTGGAATCTGTAATAGGTCCGGATCTCCTGCAGCTGCATGTAGGCATCCATTAACGGCTGCCAGTCCCACAATCTGATGTTGTCGACGGTGGCCTTGTTCGCCTCCAGCGCCTTGAAGGTCAGGTCCTGCTCGGCCGGGAATGGCTTCACCGCGATGCGGTCGAGATTGTACGCCTGCTGGGTGAGCGCGATGTTGCGCTCGATGTAGGGCTTCTCGAGCTGCAGCTCGTTTGGCTTTACAAACACGCGCTGGAAAAGCGCCGGCAGCAAGCCGCACAGCACCAGCGAACCGCCGAATACGAGCGCCGCGGCCGCCACGGGAAGCCGGTAATTGCAGAACCGCGCATTCGCCCACGCGACAAAGGCCGCAATGATCGAAAACGCCATCAGCACCCAGAGTACCGGCAGCTGCACGTGCACGTCGGTGTAGCTGGCGCCCACCACGACGCCGTTATCCCGGTACAGCAACATGTAGCGGTCGAGAGCGTACGACCAGGCTTTCACGACAAAGTAAAAGCCGAGCAGCACCGATCCGTGTGCGATCGCAGTAGCGGATAGCCAGCGGCGCTGGGCACTGAACTCAAGGTGACCCTGGGCCCAGTACACGGCTCCGGCGATAAGGGCACTCAGCAATAAGGTGAGCAGCATCCAGTTTTTGATGGCCACAGCGGCAGGCAGCGAAAAAAGATAAAAACTTATATCTTTGCCGAAAACGGGCTCATGCACGGAATACGGGAGCTGATACAGAAACGTCAGAAAAACGCTCCAGTTTTGGACTTCGGCCCAGGCGACAATCATGGCGAGCAGGCCAGCGGCAGCAGCGGTGGCGAAAGGCAAGCGATGACGCAAGAGCTCGACGAGATCTCTCGATCTTCCGGTGCTCTGCCATCCCGCGTGCTCCGCAGGTTGCACCCACGCCGAGCGGGCACGGCGATATGCCACCCAACCATTCACCCACAGGATGACGCCGGTCAGCAGAAAGACGGCGAGGAACACTTTGGCTTGGGCAAACACGGTGGTCCA
>DATCJI010000354.1:0-1949 GCA_036562835.1 Xanthobacteraceae bacterium
AATTTGTTACATTGTAACATTGGCGCGCCTGTTCTTTCTTCTGTAGAGGCCTCTGCCGCATGAATGAGCCTGCAATCATCGGGACCGCGACCCTGCCGCGCGACCTCACGCCGTGGGGCATGTTCCTCAATGCCGATCCGCTGGTGCAGGCGGTGCTGATCGGGCTTGTGATCGCCTCCATCGTCACCTGGACCGTGTGGCTCGCAAAGACCATCGAGATCGTGCGCGCGCGGCGACGGCTGCGCATGAACCTGCAGCAGCTCGGTGCCGCTGCGTCGGTTGCAGAAGCCGCGCAGGATTTCCCGCAGGCGAACGGCGAGGTCGGACAATTCCTTGCCGCCGCGCTTGTGGAGCTCAAACAATCCGCCGGCGTCCTTGAACACGAAGGCATCAAGGAGCGCGTTGCCTCGCGGCTGGAGCGCCTCGAGGCAAGCTATGGACGGCGCATTTCGCGCGGCACGGGCGTGCTTGCCACCATCGGCGCCACCGCCCCGTTCGTCGGCCTGTTCGGCACCGTCTGGGGCATCATGAACAGCTTCATCGGCATTTCGAAGTCGCATACCACCAATCTGGCGGTGGTGGCGCCAGGCATTGCCGAGGCGCTCCTTGCCACCGCGCTCGGGCTCGCCGCCGCGATTCCGGCGGTGGTCATCTACAACCTGTTCGCGCGCTCGACTGCGGCATACCGCGCGATGCTTGGCGATGCCGCGGCCGAAGTGCTGCGCATCGTGAGCCGCGACCTTGATCGGCCCACAGCAACTGCCGCACATCGCCGCGCCGCCCAACTCTCGCTGACCTCATGAGCGTTCGCCTCGATCACGGCGAGGACGCGCTCACGGAGGTGCACGAGATCAACGTCACCCCCTTCATCGATGTGATGCTGGTGCTGCTCATCATTTTCATGGTGGCGGCCCCGCTTGCAACTGTGGACATCCAGGTCAACCTGCCTGCGGCAACGGCCGAGCCGCAACCGCGCCCGGACAAGCCGCTCTACATCACGCTGCGCTCCGACCTGTCGGTTTCAGTGGGCAATGAGCCGATATCGCGCGACCAGCTCGGCGTTGCGCTCGAAGCCGAAACCAAAGGGGATAAGGACGCGCGCATTTTCCTGCGCGCCGACAAAGGCGTACCGTATGGTGAGGTGATCGAGATCATGAACCTCCTGCGCGGCTCGGGCTTTCTCAAGGTCGCTCTCGTCGGTTTGGAGAAGGTGAGCGGGCAGTGATCGCGTTGGCCATTGAAGACCGGGCCGATGGGCGCCGCTGGATCGCCTGCGGCGTGATCGTCGTGCTCGCCCATTTGGCGATCATGGGGGCGCTTGCGCTGCGCCGCGGCGACTTTGAACCGGCAGATCCAAACGGAGCGATCATCATAGAATTTGCGTCCGTCCCGGTTGCACCTGTGCAGCAGACAGAGATTCCTCCCGGCCCCCAGCAGGTCATGTCAGAAGCGGTACCGGAAAGCCCGGTGGAGAAAATTGTCGAGGAGCCCTCGCCGGAGCTCAAGCAGGCTCCTGACGGGGAGCTTGCCCTCGAGAGGCCGCCCGAGGTGCAGCAGCAGCAAATTCAGCCCCGCCTGCCCGCGCCCGCAACGTCTGCTCCACAGGTGATCACGCCTGAGCGTAACGCAGTCGCCCGCGCGCCGGCTGAAGCCCAGCTTTCTCGAAGATCGTCCGCGGCGGTACCGACCTGGAAATCCGCAATCGTGGCGCTGCTCGAGCGGAATAAACGGTATCCGCATGAGGCACATGCGCGGGGCGAGCATGGGGTGGTACAGGTTGCGTTCACGCTGGATCGGTCGGGTCAGCTGCGCGAAAGCCGGGTCCTGCGCAGCTCAGGCGCGGCGGTTCTCGACGAAGAGGCGCTCGCGCTTCTTCGTCGCGCTCAACCCTTTCCTGCGCCACCCGCGGAGATGCCGGGCCAGACCATCGATCTTACGGTGCCAATCCG
>DATCJI010000379.1:0-5047 GCA_036562835.1 Xanthobacteraceae bacterium
TGAAATCCCATCGGGTTTGAGATCGATCTGCCTGTATAAACCGTGCTTCGCTCGTCATCTGAATCGCTCCCGCTGCACGGAAGTGAATCACAGCGGATCGCCAAAGCCAATTTTTTCACACCCTCGCAGGCGGGCGATCAGTAATCCTGCAACGTGCCTTGTTCGCATATACGTCGCGGTACTGGATTCCCGCTTTTCGCGGGAATGACATCGAAGCGAGTGTCGGGCGGTTAAGGCTCGATAAGCCTTCCATCGGTGGCCTTCATTACCGCTTCGGTACGCGTTGCCGCGCCCAGCTTGGCGCGCGCGTTGTCGATGTGAAAATCGACCGTGCGTTTGGCGAGACCGAGGATTTGCGCGATCTCGGCCGAGGTCTTGCCCCGCGCCGCCCACGTGAGCGCTTCGATTTCCCGCTCATTGAGCTTGATGCGCTTGGGCCAGAGCTCCATGCGCGCAATGCCGGCGAGCCGCGCATTGATGATGGTTTCGAGCACGTCGAAGTCGATCGGCTTGGTCACGTAGTCGTCGGCACCGAGATGGCGGCCGCGCAGCTCGTCGTCGCGGTCTGAAAGCGCGGTCAGAAACACGAAAGGCATGGTGCGGAAGCGCGGCGCGAGCGCGATCAGGCGCTCCAGCACCTCGAACCCGGACATGACCGGCATGCTGATATCCGAAAGGACGAGGTCGGGCATCTCGTTGAGGATGGCCGCAAAGCCTTCCTGGCCGTCCCGCGTGACGGTGACATCGAACCCGCGCTCGACGAGCTCCTCCGCAATCAAGGCGGCGGTCTCGCGGTCATCTTCGATGCACAGGATGCGCCTGCGCTTCTCTGCCATGGGCTGATCCGATTCTGTTCGTCATTGCCGGGCTTGACCCGGCAATCCATCTTCTTGCGAAGAAGATGGACCCGCGGGTCAAGCCCGCGGGTGACGATGACTGAGTTGATGTTTATTATCATTGCGGGTTGCGATAGACAAAACGCATGAGACAGCCGCGTTCGCTGCGCTTTCATCTAGCCCTCGTGTTTTTCTTCTTTTTCCTGCTCGTCATCGTGCTGGGCCTGTTCAGCATCTCGCGTCTGTCCAGCTTCAACCGTGCATCGGAAAACATCGCCGAGGTCTGGCTGCCGAACACGCGCATTCTTGGCGACCTCAACAATTTCACCTCCGACTTCAGGGCGGTGGAAGGCACACATCTACTCACCTCGAATGCGGCCGAGCTTGCCGCGATCGACAAGGAGATGGAGCAGCTCGACCGCGGGATTGCGCAGGCCCAGCGCAGCTATGAAGCGTTGCGGCATGACCCCGCCGACGCGCGCCTCTACGAGCAGTTCAAGCAGAAATGGAGCGAGTACCGGCAGATCGCTAATCAGGTTCTCACCGGCTCGCGCGGCAACAACAAGGATGAAGCTGTTGCGCTTTATCTCACCGCCTCGGGCCCCGCCTATCATGCGGCGAGCGATACGCTGGGCCAGCTCACCGACCGCACCGTGGCGCAGGCGCACCGAGCCAGCGGACTGCTGGCCGCCGCCTACAAGCAGGCGACCTGGCTTATCGCGCTTGCCATTGCCTTTGCGGGCGTGATGGTAACGGCGGCGCTTTTTTACGTCAGCCGTTCCGTATCGGCGCCGCTCCTGCATCTGGCCAATTGCATGCACCGGCTGGCCGCAAACGATACCGATATCGAGATCCGCGGCACCGCCAGGCAGGACGAGATCGGCGAGATGGCGCGCGCCACGGTGGTTTTTCGCGAAAACGCGATCGCGCTGATGGAGAGCCAGCGCCGACTCATGCAGCAGACCTCGATGCTCGAGGAGAAGCTGGCGCAAGAACAGCGGCTCGCGCTCTTACAACGCAATTTCGTGTCCATGGCCTCGCACGAGTTCCGCACGCCTTTGAGCATCATCGACGGGCATGCACAGCGGCTGATCAAGCTCAAGGACCGGCTGGCTCCTGAGGAGATCGAGGACCGCGCCGGGCGTCTGCGCGCGGCGGTGCTGCGCCTGACGCATCTGATCGACAATCTGCTCAATTCCTCGCGCGTGATCGATGGCGGAGCTCCGCTTTACTTCAATGCGGAGGAGATCGAGCTCGGCCCGCTTCTGCACGAGGTGTGTCAGCTGCATCGCGAGATCGCGCCGGGCTGCACGATCGAGGAGCGCTTCGGCGCCTTGCCCATGGTGGGCGACGTCAAGCTGCTGTTCCAGGCCTTCAGCAATCTCCTGTCGAATGCGATCAAATACTCGGCGAGCAGTGCCGTGGTGGAGCTTGCCGCTGCCATTGACGAGGGCCACGTGGTGGTGCGCGTGAAGGATCACGGCATCGGCATTCCCGAGAAGGATCGCGCGCAGCTCTTCGAGCGCTATTACCGCGGCAGCAACGTCTCGGGCATCGTGGGCACGGGGGTTGGACTTTACCTCGTCAAGATGATGATCGAGCGGCATGGCGGCGAGATTTCCGTGGCCAGTCGGGAAGGGGAGGGGTCCGAGTTCATTGTGCGCCTGCCGCGCAAGCGCGCGGCCCAGCCGGTCACATCGAGCGGTTGGGTTGCGCCGAGCGAAGCGGCCGAGGACGCCATGCCGCTTGCGCCGCATGCCTCGGCGTAGGTTTTTAAGCCAAACGAGCCCGGACCCTCAGTTGCGGTCCGCCATTGCAAACTGCAATGATCTGCAATGGCCGCGCGGCGGGCGCACTACTCCGCGCCAAGGCATTGCATCGAACCTTTCCCGAAGCTGCCGCGACTAATGAATGCTGAGGCGGCAAAAGAACAACCTCCAGCCGCTTCAGCAGTAGCCAAAAAGCCTCGCATTCCCCTGCGGGGCTTTTGTCTATTTCTGATGTTGCCACTCCTCTTTCATTCAGAGCTTTTTCTGCTCCTCCTCATCTGCCTTCTCTTCCCAAGCCGCAGCCATTCTCTTGAACAGGTGGCGCTGGTGATCAGTCGTAGCCCATTGAGCGAAACGATCGCATTCTTCGGCGATCTTCCGAAAGTACTCTGATGTCTCCATGGCTGATCAACGCACGGCAGGGCTCTACTGTTTCGACGCGACTAGCGATTGAGGCTCGGACGCTTTTTTGTTTCTCGGAATGTTCGGGCGCCGGCTCGCTAAGTAACGGGCGCCAAGAGGGTGCTGGTTTCAGCCTGCCCTTAACCATTAGCAAAACGGCGCATGATCGCTGATCCATTCAAAGAAGGTGTTTACCGGCTATTCCACTCGGTAACGTGGCGGCAGCACTTAGCAATCATGCACGCTCAATTTTAGATTTGAACCCATGGCCCCCCTAAGTGTGGGTTCCATTCTCTGATTCCTATTTTGATGACAGCAAAATGGGGCAAGGGCCGGTTTCGAAGATTGTCTACTCGGAAATCGAACCGCGCGGTACACTGCGTTAGCGCCCGGCCGGTTTAGGGATTTCTGGAAGGACTAACGTAAGTCATAGCATAAGATCGATGCTCTGGCGTACGCTTGGCCTTGGTCACTGTGATTTCCCCTTTCCGGTGACCTCACCCATCTCCTTGAAGCCCGCTATATTTGGCGGGCTTTCTTTCTTTGCCATTTCTTGATTTCCTCGAAGACATTGCCGGTATATGCTTGTTTACGCTTAGTGGCGCATCAAGCCATGATGTCCAAGGTCAAGAACCTCTTTCAAATCCCGACAACGATACCGCCGGGAAGATTTCTCGTTCACAATCTAATCATCCACAACCGAAAGACCGTGCCCGGCACAAACGGATTTCGCGCTTGGTTTGATACCGCGCAGTTTGATTATGTCCCTTGCTCGTGCGGCTGGGCGCCCCATCTTGGCACGCATTACTGCGAAGCAGAGATCGAAGAAGATCAAATAATCAGCTGAAGCTGGAAGACAGACCTCAGGAAAACCCCACCCAAGCCCTTGACGGATGTCGTGAAAAGCTATGGAGTAGCCACTCGACTATTTCGAGGCTGTGATGACCGGCACCGGTGGAAACGATGGAATGGCCCTCCCTGACGCTCCAATAACGCTGAATACGTTGGCCAGAGTAGCCGCGTTGAAGGCTGTGACTGTCGGTCTGAAACGGCGGGGGATTGCGATCAGTTGTCTAACAAACCGAGAGCTTAATGCCATCGCGAGGGTTTATTTCGACGAACATCACGCGGAGCTGCTTGCCGAAGCAGAAGAAGACATTCGAACCAACGCTCGACTGTGGAAGATTGCAACGCGGGAAGCGATAGAGGCCCTAGCGAGCGAAACGTCGATCATTCCTGGCAGCGCGGATCACACCGCGAGCGGCGCGCCGACCTCAGGTCAGACCCATAACCCAAGACCGACGCGGCTAGCCAATTAACCCTAGGGGCGCTGGTTCAAACGCAGGGTCAAAAGGCTGCGTTTAGCGTAGCGGGTGTTTGTAGAACCTAAAATTTGAAGCCCTGCTCCGCAGGCTGTGCAGGAAGCAGGCGGACTGCGTTGCTGCGAAGCATGTCGCGTTCCAGTTTGAGGCAAAGTTTCGGCCCATTGGGATAGACTCGCAGCTTCGAAGCTGTAGTTGGCGGCGTCGAACGCTACATGTTCGAACGGTTCGAGTTCCCTCGAATGGTCGACGCTCTCTACAACAAAATCGTTTCTGTCGGCGGAAGGATGAGCAGCACACTCACAACCTACGCCGCGTTCATTCCCAACATGCAGGCCGATGCGGCTGCGGCTCGTGGAGAGATGGTTGTGCGAGCAACTCGGTGGCAAGTCGGTGGCAAATGATGCGGGTGGCTAGGTTCAGCTGAAGCTAATATATTGATTTTCCGAGACGGTCCCGTAGCTCAGCCGGATAGAGCAGCGGTTTCCTAAACCGAAGGTCGGAGGTTCGAGTCCTCTCGGGACCGCCAATTATGTCAATAGCTTACACCCATAAAAGGTCAATCATAGTAGGACTAAGAATAGGTAGGGGTAAACTGTAGGGTAACCAAGAGAACCCCTCGTGGTGCACGTCTGACGGCAAGGGCTCCTTCTCCGGTTGAGCCGGACCCCCGCGATATGTGGTGCAAATATAAGAGGCCGGCCCTGTGCGATGGGCA
>DATCJI010000459.1:0-2075 GCA_036562835.1 Xanthobacteraceae bacterium
CGTACGCTATGCGCGTGCATCAAGGTGTATGATGAACGAGCTGCTTCCCGAAGGTGGCATCATTCGCAAGATGTGGTCGGTCGAGGCCGGCCGCTATCGTGAGCACTTGCTCCGGCTCGATCCGACCAGCCGGCGTAATCGCTTTGGTGGCGACGTATCGGATGAATTCCTGGATGACTACGCGATGCTCGCCACGAGCATCGATATTGTCATCCACGGATTTTTCGTAAACGGGACAATGCGCGGCGCCGCCGAGCTGCGCCCGATCGGCGCGTCGGTCGCGCGCGAGGCGGAAGCAGCCTTCAGCATCGAGGAGCCGTGGCAGAGCCACGGCGTAGGCTCCGCACTGCTCGAGCGCACGCTGCTCGCAGCCCGCAATCGTGGCATCACATTTCTGCACATGGCGTGTCTCGCCGATAATGAGCGCATGCAGCAGCTCGCGCGCAAGTTCGATGCCGAGCTGCGATTCGATTTCGGCAGTGTGGTTGGCGAGGTTGCCGCGCCGCATCCAACCCCGCTCTCGGTCGCGCGCGAGATCGTCGCCGACACGCACGGCTTTGCCACTGCGCTGCTCGACGTGCAGGCGCGACTGCTGCGTCCAGCCTGAAAGTGCTCACGCCGCCAGCGGATAGGCGGCCTCCACCAAGTAGGGGCCGCCGCCCACCGAGGCGCGTGCTGAGAACAACACAAAGCGCGTAACCCGAAACGACAGCGGCGCAAGGAACGGGCGCGTCGCAAGATAATCGGCCACTTGGCGGCTTGATGAATCGCGCAGCCGCGCGAGCGTGACATGCGGCGTGAACTTGCGCCCCTCGGGCTCGAGCCCGACCCGCTGTATCAGCCGCTCGTGCTCGGCCTGCAGCTCCATCAGAGCTGCAGTCTGCGCCAGGCTCGCAACCACCGCCCGCGGACGCCGCCCGCCGAACGAGGACAGTCCATCGAGCCGCAATTCGAGTGGCGGCCGGCTGACCCTGCCAAGCAGAGAGGCAACCTCGCGCGCCAACGTATCGTCGACATCGCCGATGAAGCGCAGGGTGAGATGATAATTCTCGGGATCGATCCAGCGCGCTCCCGGCAGGCCGCCACGCAGCATTGCAAGCGACTGGGCGACGTCCGAGGGAAGCTCAAGTCCGGTAAAAATTCGCGGCATGGCACTTCGCGTCGTAAGATTGTCAGATGCGTGCGGCTGAATCAACTGCCGCGCCGCGCCCGTGCAATCAGCTCCTCGGCTTTCGGCAGAATCCTGCCGACGATCACGTCAATGCCGGCCGCCGTCGGATGCAGGCCGTCACGCTGATTGAGCTTGGCGTCGCCAGCTATGCCATCAAGGAAGAACGGATAGAGCAGCGCATCGTATTTCGATGCAATCTCCGGGTAGATCGGCTCAAAGCCATTCGCAAAGTTGATGCCGAGATTCGGGATTGCCCGCATGCCAGCGATGAGCACCGCGATCCGGCGCTCGGTCAGCCGACGCACAATCTCCTCAAGTGCCCGCTGCGTGACCTTCGGATCGAGCCCGCGCAACATATCGTTGGCGCCAAGCTCCACGATCACGGCGGCCGTGCCGTCGGGCACCGACCAGTCGAGGCGCGCGAGCCCGCCGGTGGCGGTGTCGCCGGACACGCCGGCATTGACGACCTCGACCACGTGACCCTTTGCCCGCAGCGCTCGTTCGAGCTTGACCGGAAAGGCCGCGCTGGCCGGCAGGTTGTAACCGGCGGTGAGTGAATCACCCAGCGCCACGATCTTGATCGGCGCATCGGCCGCGCGCGCGACGCCGGCCAGAAATAAGCCCAAAAATACGCTCAGGGCCGCGGCCAAAATGGCCGACTGGACCACAGCCGGCTGAACCCCATATGAGCGTGATTGCTTCACGCCAGCCAGCAAGCGACGGAACCACCGCATGAACGATACCTCGGGTCTGCAGCGCGCGACCCCCGCGATCGCGCTTGCGGGCGTCAATCTGTCGCTCGGTCGGGGAGCCGCGCGGGTTCATATCCTCAAAGACATTGACCTCAATATAGGACGGGGCGAGGCGGTTGGCATGGTTGGCCCGTCCGGCTCGGGGAAATCGA
>DATCJI010000020.1:0-4290 GCA_036562835.1 Xanthobacteraceae bacterium
GCGATTGCCCGCGGCTTGTAGCCTCCGATCTTACTCGGCCGCACGCTACCGGTCTTGCGCAGACGGTCTACCCAGCGGATCGCGGTGCTCGCGCCGACCCCAAACTGTGCCGCCGCCTGGCGCGCCGGCAGCCCACCCTTGTCAACCGCCGCAACTACCCGTTCTCGAAGATCAAGTGAGTAAGGTCGAGACATAGGATGCTGGCCTCCATCCCAGCCAGCATCTTGAATCAGAGCCCACGTGATTTGGGAATCCCGAGCCGATTCACGCTAATGTCATCCCGCTTTAGGCCAATCCCCGAATTAGGCGGTTGGCGAACCGCTGTCTCAAATGGGGACACTGTCTAAGCGCTCGGAAGTACACACGTCGGGCGCGAAATGGCGGGCCACGCGCTCGCAACCAGGAGCGGCAAGCGCCGCGGGAAGTGTCAGTCGTGGCCCCTATTTGTGATTAGGTTGGCCCATTCCAACTTTCTGGGCCGTCGCATTCCAACTTTTGATCCTACATTGTTCGATCACGCAACCAGCTTTCGGAGAATTGATTTATCCAGGCAAGCGCTTCCTGTTCTGATTTGAGGTTTCTGATGGGTGTCTCAATTGTGCCGTCGGGCCACTCAGCCTGGACACTCCACTCCTCACCCCGATGAACCATCGCGAACTTGGGTCGTCCCTGTTTCATCTGCGCAAACCTTCGCGTTTTATACCTGAGCCGTGTGCGACCCAGTCGCCGCGCTTTCATTACATCGCGCAAGGTCTCGACGTTTACCGCAACGTAGGTGTGATGCCTAATTCGGCTCAAAGCGCCCGGCTATGGGCCCGGGCTACGCGGGTCAGTTAACCAATTCCGGCATTTGGGCTAAGAGTTTTGAATTCATTCAAACGTGTGGCGCAGTCTGATGTGACCGGGCGCCCATGCCAGACCGCGCTCAACGGGGACGGTGTTCGGGCCGGATTGGTCGCTTCTCCGGCCGGCCTGGAGTTGGAGAATTATGCACATGCATCGCGTCTTTATCGCAGGCTGGATTGTTGCGCTGGCATTGACGACGCCGGTTGGGGCCTTTGCACAAGACGAGCCACCCGCCACATTCAACGAGCGCTATCCTGCCCAGCCGCTCTTGCCGCAAACGCCTTCGCAGCCCACCTCGCCGCAAACGCCTTCGCAGCCCGCCAGTGCCGCGAACCAACAGACCACCCCAATGCGACACGCCAGGGTAGTCCGTGCGTGCGCGCGGATAGTTGTTTCGCGCCGCTCCTATCTCGACGCCGGCACGCAAGTGTCTCCCGGACAGCGTAAGTTTTTGGACTACGCCTATCCGCCGACGCATCAACCATATAACGTGGTCACGAACATTGGCGGGCGCGTGGGTTGGCATAATTCGCCCCTTCCGGGACCTTTCTTCCCTAATGCCAATTAGGCCCATACTACGGTTGCGCAGATCTATCGTGGATTGGGACATGCGCCGCTATGTGGACGCTGCGCCGGCAGTATCCGCGACATCGTGCACGCAACGCGTGCGACAGTGAGCGGCTAGAGCGAAATTCGCGCAGAGAATTTTTGGGTAGTATCAGAAATCCTCACAGGAATAGCCGAACTGCGCCAGACCTTCCTCGAGGTGGCGATGTAAATCAACCTGCAGCGGCCGAATCCGGCTGAGGGTGATTGCGGCATGCAACCCGGCGTGTGTCGGCAGCTAACGCGCTGCCCCAGCGCTCAAAACGTCAGCGTCTTCGCCTGCTGCACCTGCGGCAAGGCACGCACCGCCGCCAGTACCTGGGGCGGCAACTCTCCATCGATCTCGATAAGCGCGATCGCGTTCCCGCCGGGGAAATCGCGGCCGACATGGAACGTCGCGATATTGATGCCCGCATCCCCCAGCACGGATGAGAACCGGCCGATGAATCCCGGTTTGTCCAGGTTCGTGATGTAGATCATCGAGGGGCCAAAGTTGGCATCCATGCGGATGCCCTTGATATTGACGATGCGCGGGCGTCCATCAGCAAAGACGGTACCGGAAACCCAACGGCTTTGTCGCTCGGTGTCCACGGACAGCCTGATGAGGCTTCCAAAGTCGTCGGAAGTATCGCGCGTCGTCTCCTCGATCACGATGCCGCGCTCCTTCGCGAGTGCCGGGGCCGAGACCACGTTCACCTGCTGCAGCATGGGACGCAAGAGGCCGGCCACCGCCGCCGAGGTGAGCGCCTTCGTGTTCATGCCGGCGACCCCGCCTTCATACGAGATCTTCACCTTCTTGATTCCGCTTTCGGTGAGCTGTCCTGCAAAAGAGCCGAGCTTGTCGGCGAGATCGATAAACGGCCGCAGTCCCGGCGCCTCTTCGGCGGTGATCGAGGGAAAGTTCACGGCGTTCGAGATCGCCCCACGCAGAAGGTAATCGGCCATCTGCTCCGCGATTTGCAGCGCCACGTTTTCCTGCGCTTCTGCGGTTGCGGCACCGAGATGCGGCGTGCACACCACATTGGGATGTCCAAACAGCGGATTGTTCTGCGCGGGCTCTTGCGTGAACACATCGAATGCGGCTCCGGCAACCTGGCCGCGCTCGAGCGCCTCACGCAAAGCTTGTTCATCGACCAGGCCGCCGCGCGCGCAGTTAATGAGTCGCACTCCCTTCTTCATTGCCGCCAGCGCCTTGGCATCGATGACGTTTTTCGTCTGCTCGGTAAGCGGCGTATGCAGCGTGATGAAATCGGCACGTCGAAAGAGCTCGGCAAGCTCCACCTTCTCCACGCCCAGCTCCTGCGCGTGCGCGGGTGAAAGGAAAGGATCGTAGGCGATCACCTTCATCTTGAGCCCGATCGCTCGGTTCGCGACGATCGAGCCGATATTGCCGCAGCCGATGATGCCCAGCGTCTTGCTTGTGATCTCCACCCCCATGAAGCGATTCTTTTCCCACTTGCCGGCCTGGGTGGAGGCGTCCGCCTGCGGAATCTGCCGTGCCAGCGCGAGCATCAAGCTGATCGCGTGCTCTGCGGTGGTGATCGAATTGCCGAAAGGCGTGTTCATCACGATGATGCCCTTGGCGGTCGCAGCCGGAAGATCGACATTGTCCACGCCAATGCCCGCACGGCCGATCACTTTCAGGCGGCTTGCGCGATCGAGGACTTTCGCCGTGACCTTGGTGGCCGAACGCACCGCGAGACCTTCAAAGGAGCCGATCAGCTCGGCAACCTTCTCGGGGCTCGCGCCAAGTTTCGGCTGAAAATCGACCTCAAGCCCCCGCTCCTTGAAGATGGCGACGGCAGCGGGCGAGAGCGCATCCGAGATGAGAACCCTGACGGCCATTTCGTCGTGCTCTTTGCTGCTTGCCTGCGCGGCGCTGCCGCCCGGATCGTCACGCCGCCTTGGCGAGCGCGTCCTTGCGCGCGGCAAATGCCCAGTCAAGCCATGGCGTGAGCGCTTCGAGATCGGCGCGTTCCACGGTTGAGCCGCACCAGATACGAAGGCCGGGTGGCGCATCGCGGTGGCCCGCTATGTCGTATGCAACACCGTCTTTTTCGAGCACAGCGGCGAAATCTTTGACGAATGCAGCCTGCGCTTCGACGGGCAGCTGGGCCACGGACCCATCGACGATCTTGAGACACACCGAAGTGTTGGAGCGCAGCGACGCATCCTTGGCAAGAAATTCGATCCAGGGAGTTTGCGCGACCCAGTCCGCAATGACTTTCGCGTTCGCATCGGCACGCGCGATCAGAGCGCGCACACCGCCGATCGACTGCGCCCAGGCAAGCGCGTCGAGATAATCTTCGACGCAAAGCATGGATGGCGTATTGATGGTCTCCCCCGCAAAGATGGCTTCGTTGAGCTTACCTGCCTTTGTGAGCCGGAAGATTTTCGGCAGCGGCCAGGCCGGTTTATGACTCTCCAGCCGCTCCACGGCGCGCGGGGAAAGAATGAGCATGCCGTGCGCGGCCTCGCCGCCGAGCGCCTTTTGCCAGGAGAACGTGACCACATCGAGCTTGCGCCAATCGAGATCTTGCGCAAAGCACGCCGAGGTCGCATCGCAGATGGCAAGACCCTTCCGATCGGATGCGATCCAATCCACATTCGGCACGCGCACGCCCGATGTGGTGCCGTTCCAAGTAAAGACCACGTCCGAGTCGCGGTCGATCCCGCGAAGATCGGGCAGCTCTCCATACGGCGACTTCAGCACCGTGACGTTCTTCAGTTTCAGCTGATTGACCACATCAGTGACCCAGCCATCGCCAAACGATTCCCACGCGAGCAGCGTCACCGGACGCGCACCCAAAAGCGACCATAAGGCCATTTCCACGGCGC